>DATNHH010000331.1:0-3838 GCA_035605055.1 Nitrososphaerales archaeon | reverse complement strand
CTATGAAAGGAGTGAGAGACGTCGTCTGGACCGAAGGGATAGAGACAATCGGAAGGAAGAATCTTCCGAATCATGTCTTTGTATAAGATGAGGTCGCCGGAGAGGCATCATGGAATTTTTTCTTCAACCTCGCTGAAAAGGTTCTACTTGCTTAAAGACTGGAACTCACGAAAATCGACAGAATCCCATCTTCCACTAAGTGCAAAAGGGCAGATCTTATTCTGATATTTCTAGAGATCATAGTTTTGGATGTCTAAATCGGAAATCTGCCGTCGTCGACAGGCATTCAGCATTTTCATCTGCAGGGCGAGTCGAAACTCTAACTCTTTGATACCATTATCTGTGAGAAACCAGTTGTACGAAGTGGGTTCAACGGGCCTTTTTTGCACTCTGACTACATAATGTGATTTTTCAAATCTTTGCAACATGGGAACTAGGGTTCAAAACTCAATTTCTTGTTCGTGGTTTGCGTGAATCGTTTTCTTATTTGATAACCAGTAATCGGCTGGCTGACATTTATGATATGTAGAACTATCGATTCCCCAATGGAGGGTAATGTTTCTAGGTAAGTCTCAGTTGACGGTGTTTCCACTCTCGATTTTATTGAGTCGGCGTATTGAGCAATTATCTCCATACAGTATGTCTCAGGTCGGAATATCACCTGGGGCAATAATAACAGAACGATCATTTGAGACCGCACAAGAGAATTTTTTCCTCAATCGATTACGGAACAATTGAACGATTGGCTTTCATACACCCTTTTCGCTGTGACGGTTTCCGGCATCGATTTCTTTGACTGTAGTATTACAAAATACCGAACAATTTCACCGAGACTACTTTGGCTTGTCTGAAGAAGAATTAGCCAGAAGATTCGTTGACAAAGTTACCGCTTGGAGATTGGGACAAAACCAAACTTTCGTAGATCTGAAAATCAAAGAGAAAAAGTCCATAGGACAAAAAGTGAAGATCGTCTACAAAGATGCCGTCAATCTACCAAATCTAATGAAAATGCTACCTGGACTGGCATCTAACCCTGGGATGACTGATTATATCAAATCCCTTCACAATTTCACGAAGGATAACAGGGCTAGGGACTTATTTCACTGGTGGAATAAACTAAGAAATGGAACGAAGACCCCACTATTTGGGTCTGCTGACATTCTAAACACTTGCAACCTGAAGTGCGTACATTGTTATTGGTGGGCGACACGAGAACCGACCGCGGGAGAACTGACCGCCGAACAGTGGAGAGTTGTGATTCAAAACTCCTTCAAGAAATTGCGGATTGCTAACGTCACGGTCGTTGGCGGTGAGCCGATGTCCAGGAAAGATGTCGTTCTGGTTTATTCAGAAGAAATGAGGAACAGGATGAGCGTCGTCACAAACGGTACTTTCCCATTGATCCCGATCAACGGATCCTACTATGTGTCTATTGATGGAACGGAGGAGATTCACAATCAAATCCGTGGTCCGAGAACTTATCAGAGGATTAAGGAAAATGTGAGGAATTTTGCTTCAACTGGAGGAAGGGTCAACATCAACATGACCCTGAACACCTTGAATTGCAAAACTGTAATGGATGTCATTCACGAATGGGATGAGATTGCAGAGAGAATTAGCATCCAATTCCACACTCCATTTATCGATGATGACCCACTGTGGTTGCCCTTCGGAGAAGAAAGGAACAAGATCATTGACAATATTCTTGAATACACCAGCAAACAAAACAATCACTTTGTAATAAATCCAAAAGAACAGCTTGAGCTTTTGCGTGGAAATTGGGGATACAAATGTCCCAACTGGATGATCCTGGCCCTGGATTACAAAGGCAACATCAAAGCGCCTTGTTGCATGGGAAGTGCAAACGAGAAGGCATCGCAACCGCAGTGCGACAAATGCGGGATCGCGCCTTATTCTAGCCTCCTTGCGGGGTTGTTTCCAAATGAGAAATTACTCGGAATCGCAGCGTGAAAGGTGATATTTAGAGCAATATCTCCAGTTAGAATCATCTAGTCATCAGAGAATGGGAAAAAGTAATTTCTAGTCAAAATCCAGGATCCGATTGGGCAATTCGATTTTATGCATCCTGAGCATTCTCATGTTTGAACAAAAATTGTCTGAAGTGAAAGATCGTAAGCTGAAGCCAAGAGTTCTTGGCCCAAAGAAAGCCAAGTTCCCACCTGGAACACTTAACGATCCAGATGGAAGAAAGAACTCTGCTTGGAATATGTTTGTTCCAAAATACCCAGATGGATCAGTTCCTCTAGCTTATTCAGGTTTCATCAGAACGGGACAAGGGACACGTTGTGCTAACTGTGAATACTTTGTGAATGATCACTGTAAGAAGATACACGGCCATCCACAAGTTAGGAAAACTGACTGCTGCAATTATTTTGAAGCGAAATAACAGTCAATTGCGATGACTGAGAATTTGTCTAGTTTCAATCTGTGTGTTATCTGGTGATAGTCTTTGAGAACAAGCCTGTTTTCATGAATGTTATCTTGGTAACAACTGATAAGGGAACGATTAATGCCTCCAATTAGCGTTGAAAAGGGAAATCGCTTCCATTCTCATAGTAGCAGCGCTCATTATTGGCGCAGGAATAGGTTACTACGGAAGTACTAGAAGTTCCAAGACCACAACCATTACATCGACTTTTACTGCTAACAACAATACGAACACGAAAACAGAAACCGTGGTTAGCAACTACACTCTGATCACGACTGTCCCTTCAGAGACTAATTCCACCACTTTTAGCTCAGCAACACTCGAGAGTCTGAAACACCTCCCTGTACTCCTTCCAGTGGGTACATTTCGACAACGTCATTATCCGAGCAGTCTACCACAACAACAGAACAGATGGTATACGATGGGATGGAATGTAATTTCGGAAATAGTTTGTTTGAACCTCCCTCGGCGATCCTGATTTCAGCAGGTACTCTCGTCTGGACAGACTTTCAATTGCAAGAGAACGGCAGCTACTACGTTAGTGCTTCGATTCATTTCTTAGCTTTCCCTGATGTCATAGGCGCTAATATAACAGTGGCTGTTTATTTGAACGGTCATCTTAACGGGAGCACGACAACACCAGTAACTCAGTTGGGGAATGAGGTAACCAACTCTTCAATGATCCCCTCTTCTAACTCTTCAAATTCGATTTTCGTCCTAACAGGTGTGACTCCAACTGTGGGAGTAGGCGGGCAAGCAGGATCGGTGGTGAATCTCAATAGTACGACTATCACTATTGTCGTTGTAAGTGATAAGCCAAAGCCATTGATTCCAATCGTTATTTCTCCCTTATCTCAGACAATTTTTGTGATCCTTGAAATTAAGTAACCCATTCATCAATTCATGATTATTCTACCACTGAAAGTAGTATCCTCTTTTCTTAAGTTCAAATTCAATTTCCTGTTTTCTTGCTCTAATTAGTCTCGCAAAATCCAGAATATCCGCATCTGCCCATTCACTTAGCTCCTCCGGGGTGAGCATCTTTCGGTAATGGGGATAAGATTCATTTACAAATTTGTCAAGCTTTTGATTTACATCTCCTTGCAGCTTCTGGTCTGTATACACTCGTAGTGCGTCTCGAATCACGTTTGTGAGGTTGCTCCCCTCATTCTTAGCGACTAGCACCGCTGCGTCCAAAACAGCCTTATCTTCTTCCCTAAAATTGAGTGGATGGACCCATCGTGGTTTTAGTGTCAACCCCGTAACTACCCCCTTCCCATCTGTAGTGTTGTACTGCATGCACGTACTACAAGGTTTCATTCAAAGGTTTCTCCTCTTCAGCCTCGATCATCGAAAATACTCTCGTGTATTTTGGTATCCACTTTCCTT
>DATNHH010000330.1:0-5026 GCA_035605055.1 Nitrososphaerales archaeon | reverse complement strand
GTCATTCGAAACCAGTTTAGACTGCATGCTTGTCTCGGCGACTTGTTTGAGGGCCTGTTTGTCACCAGGTTTCACACTTACAGCAATGTCATTCAGAAACTCGATTGCCTTGTCCGCAGCCTTGGAGTATCCATCAACAATAATCGTTGGATGAACTCCCTTGTTAATCAACTCCTCTGCCTGCTCTAACAGAGCGCCGGCAAAGACAACTGCAGAAGTTGTACCATCTCCGACCTCATTATCTGTAGTTTTTGATATTTCGATTATCATTTTGGCTGCTGGGTGCTGAACGTCAATCTCCTTTAGAATGGTCGCGCCGTCGTTGGTTATCGTAACGTCCCCCATGCTATCTACCAGCATTTTGTCCATACCCCTTGGGCCTAGACTGGTTTTTACAATCTCTGCAATCAGCTTGGCTGCAAAGATGTTGTTTCGCTGGGCGTCATTGCCCTTGGTCTGAGAAGACCCTTCCTTCAGAATAAGAACCTGCTGACCTGTTGAGGTCGTCGCGGGAATCGCTGTTGCGGACATGTTTTACTATTCTCTAAACGTTGACCATCGGTTACGCTCATAAGTCTAGCGTTCAGATTGGTTCCGGCCCGACTGCTTAACAACTTTCAATCGGCGGGGCAAGTCGGCGTTCATAAACAGAGACAATTTCCCATCTTCAAGATGATGATGCGAGCGTTAAATATGCGCTTAGATTAGTGAATTTCAGATGTCCTTCAAGGATGAAGTTACAGATGCCATCGTTCACGTGGTTAGTCTTAGACAGTTAATTCAGCTGAGCCGGCCCCGTCGCCTGGGAGAAAAGTATGACGAAGAGAAGGAGAAAACGAGAGCAGAGTCAATTGCCGATTCGAAAAAGAAAATTGAAGATCTGCCCGCTGAAAAAGTGGAAAATGTCATTGCTCTAGCCGTGCAAAGCACTCCAATTGAAATTGACGAAATCGTGCACAAGCTGGAAAGACTGGAATTCTTACTCGAGGACATGAACAAAGGCAAGGACAAAAGGGCCAACCTATCGTTCCTGATTGGGTCTTTCAGAGTAAATACTATTATTTACGGTGCACTTTCCTCGATAACGAGCCTCCAGAAGATTATTACTGGAACCTGATATTCTCCGGTTTCATATCTCTTCAAAGTAGGTTTCAGTTCAGCGTCAAACCACTAAACAGATATGGCTGATTGACACTAGAGATCCTGTATGTCTGAAGTTAAGCAAACGAAGGAAGAGTATAGTGCCCTTCTAGCAAGGTTGAGGGCTGCTAGGCCCGAGGGTATTTCGCGTTCGGAAGATCGTCTTAAACTACCGGATCCCAGGACTATGGTCTCTGGGAAGAAAACTTACTGGATTAATTTCATCGATTTTCCAAATATGCTCAGGCGAGATCCGAATGAGTTTCTCAATTACTTCAGGAGCCAGCTAGCAATTAATGCCTCAATAGAAAATGGAAGGGCGATCTTTATGGGTCGACCGGACAAACATTCTTTCTCTGCACTCCTACAGCGGTACTTGAAGGAGAGGGTTATCTGTCCTGTGTGCAATAGTCCGGACACCCATCTCGAGAAGGAAAAACAGCTTACGACAATAGTCTGCGAAGCATGCGGCGCCCGTTCAGCAGCGAAGTAAGATTAGTCGCAAGCATAGGATTTTATCCTAGTGTTCTTGCTTCTATGGGTCATGGTAGCCAAAGCATTCGTTCTCATTAATGCCGAACTTGGATCCGAGTTGGACACTGTTCGCTCGATTAAGAGTATCCCCAATGTGATGGAGGCCCATTTGGTCTATGGAACGTATGATATCATCGTGAAGGTGGAAGGAGAATCTCTGGATAAAGTCAAGGATACGATAACTCACAAATTACGAACGCTTCCCAACGTTCGATCGACTCTCTCGATGGTTGTAGTGGAAGAACAGTAAACTTTCACACGGAAAGTTGTTTTCAGCCCTACGTTGGGATTCTTCGGTACTTCTAGTTGAAGTACAAGGGGTTCGAGAGTCTTGAGATTCTCGATCTCGGAGGAGGAATGCCAAGCCTTGCGCTAGTTCTTCGTCTTGCTGCAGTACCACTGCACCTCTCTGAGCAGTACTTCCTTCTTCCCACAAGTCCTGCAATGTTGTCCATCTGCGCACCGCAGAATTCACAGTATTGCTGAACTACTTCCTGTTTTGTCTTTCTTTGAGGCATCGTTTGAATGCAACGAGAGATTAACATTCCATCATACATAGGATTGAGGGTACAAACTCGTTAATTGGAAGGTCTAATTTTCTTGAAAACGGCAAATTGGCCCTTCTCAAGGAGAGGTCAGTCAAATCGCGCTATATTCTAGGCGAGATGAAATGTTTGAAGTACCAGAGAAGATAGGAAGCCCAAACCCACAAGACTGTGAGAGTTGCGAAAAGCGCTAGGAAATCGATTGGTGAATAAAGAAGGTATCCGATGATCCCATTGTTGTAGAATTTCAAAGGAAGCAAGTTGACCTCGTTGAATTGATTCACGACTCGTTGGAGATAAAACGACTGAGCTGTGTCGATTCCAGTCAAAAAAGCAGAGATCAGACCCAGGAGGAGCAAATTGTGGCGATTAATCGTCTCAGAAAACCAACCTTTGGAGCTCGCGAGCTTAACGACTCCTAACTGAGTTTCGAGCGCCCTTTTTCCACCAGACTCAGAATGAACTGCGTCATTGGAGGAGTTCGACATAGATCCCTGATATGGAGCAGGGCTCTGCATGTTATTAAGTTTGATATGACGGCAGCCGATGTATTCTAGGCAGCTACCTTGCCCTAAAAGATAGCGAGATCCGATACATCATTTAAAACTAATTATCTGAATTTCATGAAGTGTCGCAAACAACCAAGGAAGTTTGTTTGAACCAGGGACCCTACGTACTTTTGGAAAAGCTTCTTGGATCGGCTTCCTTATGATCCGGGAAAATCAGTCTGATCGGAATGCGCTCTGACGCGAATTGAATCTATAACGTCTTCCAGATTCGCATAGTTTCGGTTTGGGAGTTTGAATTGAATTTTCAATTCCTGAACTATCGCAGTTTCGATGATTCGTGATCCATCTTTGAAAATGTCTCTGATTGCAATGCAGAATAAATCCGGACGCTTGATCAGGTCCTCTTTCTTCAACTTAGTTTCGAACTGAAATTTCCAGTACACCACAGTGGCGACTGACTGTCCAAACTTAGAAAATGCCTTGTCGATAGAAGACAATATTTCCAAATTCAAGTCTAGAATTTCAGCTTGAGCCACGAATTTCACCGAAAGCTATTCAGTGAATAAGTCAGAACCGTCAAGTAAGATATATCCAAATTGGACGTTTTCCATATGTATCGAAGTACGATATAAATGGCAAAACGAGTTCCTTGGGTTATTCGCGAGAATCTGAAAGATAAACCGTGTAACGCTCATTACAATTAGAACACTCAATGGTTTTATCCTCAAAGCCGCCAGAACCCGGTTTTTTCAAAGAGGTTTTTATGGAATCTAACGATGGTGACTTGACTTCGTTGGGAACCATGCACTCCGGACAGGAAACTAAGAGATCTTCCATGAGCCCGCCGTCTCTATGCCGCATAATTAAACACTTGGCCCAGCCGATGGATAACAAATCCTTAGTTCGATTCTAACTTTGAAACTATATCGGGAATTCACAACCCTTTTTCTAACAACTCTCACGATTGAGCCAGCGACTCTTTTTGTTGATTCCTAGTCACGACATTCGAAATTCGAACATTCTTGTTGGAATTTCGTTAGCGCTTTTGTTTCTGTCACTTAGTTTGCCATTTCAAAATATGGTTGTTGTTACACATAGACAAGAACCCTTGGTGGGTAATTCTCGAGAGGTTGAGGCTGGAAGAGGAATGTTCAACGTTGCTCCGAGAAACTTCCGTGCAACAGAGGAAGCTTCGGGAGTAGCAGCTCAACTTTCGTCCGCACCGCCTGTTTCTTGGGATGAGCAGTTGGCACTAACCATCTCGCAGGATTCTCCGGCGCTTGCTTACAATGTCACAGCAGTACAACAATCGGATGTAAACGGTTATGGACCAGCTTATCTTCTGAACGGTCTCACTGACCAGGGATATTGGTATCAAGTTGGGATAGCCTGGAATTGGGCGCAGAGCGGAGGAGGCTATTCGCCAGGTTTCAAATTTCTATACGAAGCATGGAACCCTTCTGGATCTTCTGTATATCCAGTAGTCGGTGGGGCTGGATTGAAGAATTACACGTCCAAAATCAATGCGGGTGACAGTGTTCTGTTGAATCTGTATTTTTCAAATAATCAAGTCGTGATGTATTCTAAAGATTGGAATACGAGCGCGACAGCTTCCGTCAACTATACGGCTTCAGGCGGTGCGATTTTCGTCGGTCTTCCGGGTCAGTGTAATTCAAACTGTTATTTTTCAGGATTGATGACTGAACAATATCATGCGTCGCAATACCTTGGCACCGAAGCTGAAGTTACATACACCGATCCCAACCTCGGACTGAACGCCGCTACAATGTGGATTGACGAATACAACGTAAAAACGAATCAAACTTTGTTCAGCAATTCGAGTCCGGATATATCCTACTCCGATCCCAATCAATTACAATACTTCTCTTTGAACGGAACATCCGAAGCTTCGAATGCGTATGAATTTATCACAGGATCAAATAGTCTGATCGGAATAACTCTCAGCTATTCAATTGTGGGCGGAGGGGCTGGATACAAGGCTCCAACACTTGATTATGTTTCAAACGGCACCCCTCTGAATTCAACACTTTCAACTTCGCCCACAGAATATTTCATGGATAAGGGGACGAACTGGACTGTGACGAGTCTTCTCAACGGGTCCTCATCGATTCAAAGATGGATCACAAATCAGACCGCGGGCAATGTTACGATCAACCAAGCGTTAGTTGTCTCATACTTACATGAATACATATTGTCTTTTGGACCGAGTCAGGCTGGATCGGGAACAGTACAACCGTCTACGACAGGGTGGTACGAGGCAGGAGTTCCTATCAGCAT
>DATNHH010000329.1:0-4723 GCA_035605055.1 Nitrososphaerales archaeon | reverse complement strand
CGAACGTGTCGTGCAATGACGATCAGCTTGTTCAGTCCATGCTGAAGTACAACGTAGAGAAATCAGCGGTATTTTTTACTGACAATGAACTCGTAAGGAAAGCTGTGCAAAAATATCCTGACAGACTCCTTGGTTGCTACTGGCCAAATCCGCACGAAGAGGATGCTGCCGAGAAAGTAAAGATCGCTCTAACAGAATGGGGATTCAAAGGAATAAAGCTCCACCCATTGTTCCAGGCGTTTCTGCCAAACGATAAGATTGTACATCCGATTATCCAAGAAGCAGTTCGAGCTAAAGTTCCCGTGCTGATTCATACGGGTCACTCGCCCTTTTCGCTTCCGTGGAGTGTAGGGGAACTTGCGGAAAATTTCCCAGATGCGAAAATTGTGATGCTCCATATGGGAGATGGTCATGGTGTCTACATGGAGGCCGCGATAAACACTGCCAAGCGAATGGATAACATCTATCTCGAGACAAGTCGGATGCCAAATGGAGAAAAAATCAAGGAAGCCATGAATCTCGTCGGCAAAGATCGAGTAATGTACGGATCTGATATCCCATTCGGCGACCCTGTCGTGGAGATTGTAAAAGCCACCGCTCTAGAACTCAGCGAAGAGGAGTACGACTTGTATTTTTACCGAAACGCGAAAAATCTCCTGAACATCTGAAATAAATTTACGGCCAAGGGTACTCTGCAAAGTAGCTTAATGAAGATGATCACCAGATGTTCGTCGTCTCAAAAGGATTTGTACAAGACTGAACGATGGTTATGAAGTGAGGAATCGTTCTAGTTGAAATCTCTACGATACTTTTTGGTCGACGTGTTTACAGATCACCCCTTTAGCGGAAACCAACTTGCCGTCTTCCCGGACGGGGGAGATCTAACAAAAGAATCGATGCAAAAAATTGCAAGGGAGTTCAATCTGTCTGAAACTACATTTGTATTTCCGAAGAGAAATGATACATCGGACTTTCATGTTAGAATATTTACACCGACAACAGAGCTCCCCATGGCAGGACATCCAACCATCGGGACTGCATTTGTGCTGGCTCACCTACGAACGATTCCAAGTCGTGAGCAGGTTATCTTCGAGGAACAGATAGGTCCAGTCCCCATCTCTTTGCAGTATGATGTCAATGACTCTCCTTCATGGATTTCCATGACTCAACCTCTTCCAAAATTCGGCTCTCGGTTCGAAAACACCAGTTCAATTTCTGAGATGTTATCTTTGGAAGAAAGTGCAATTGATTCGAGGCTTCCTCTTGAAGTTGTTTCCTGCGGTGTACCTTTCTTGTTCATTCCACTCAAAGATTTGAGCTCAATACGACGAGTCAGATTGAAAATGGACGTTTGGGAGAGATTGCTGAAGAATTTTGAAGCCCCGCAGGTTTTCGTGTTCACCCAAGAGGTAGAATTGCCTACGTCAAGAGTTCATTGCCGGATGTTTGCCCCCGCTCTTGGCATAGTCGAGGATCCGGCCACGGGTGGAGCGAGCGGGCCGCTCGGATGTTATCTGGTCAAAAACAAAATCCTCCAAGCTTTTCCGAATGCCGCGGATTTCATAAGTGAGCAAGGTTTCGAAATGGGAAGGCCCAGTCTGATCAGGATTATAATAGCGCATGGGCCTAACGGAGAATTTGCAAAGGTTGTAGTCAGTGGTCAGTGTTGCATGATTGGAGAAGGCACGATCAGATCGTAATCCATTAAGTTGGAGCACTCACCCGACTGTTATGACTACATTTCCTGTTTTTTGCCCTGTGTCGACATACCTGTGAGCTTCGACAATCTGTTCCAACGGATAGCGTCTATCAATTACAGATCTTACCTTTCCCGCTTCAATGATCTCTTTGATGAAAACTAACTCTTCAGGCTTATATGACACGGCCCCAGCTATTACTTTCTTACCGCTCATCCTCGAGGTCCATGGTGCTCGAACCTGTTGCGACAATCCAGGATTACCTAAGAGATAGAATCCATTTTCCTTTAGCGATCTAATACAACCAGAGAACGAACTTTTGCCTACCACGTCAAAAATAATATCGTAGGTCTGACCACTTTTCGTAAAGTCCTCTTTAGTGTAATCAATGGCGTGGTCTGCACCGATGGAACGCAGCACATCTAATTTCAGAGTGCTGTCCACCCCAGTCACCTCCGCCCCAAATGATTTGGCAAGCTGCACGGCAAAAGTGCCTATGCTTCCGCCCGCGCCAATAATCAAAACCTTCTGTCCACTTTGGATGTTTCCTTTTCTAAGAAAATACAATGCATGAAGTCCCCCTAGGGGAACGGCCGCGGCTTCCTCAAAGGTCATGTTGGCCGGTTTTGATGCGATCAATCCTTTTTCCGGCAGACAGTCGTACTCGGCATAAGCACCTAGATGAAAACCGGTAAGTGCGAAAACTTTGTCATCCTTCTTAAACTGTTTTACATCTTTGCCTACGGATTCAATTTCCCCCGCTAGCTCTTGCCCTAGTATTTTTTTTCTAGGCCCCCTGAATCCAAATCCGATTCGCGCGAGTAGCCATAACCAGATGGGCATTTTGAATCTTCGAATTTCACAGTCTCCCATTGTTACTGTCGCGGCATGGACTCTTATCAGAACTTCATTGTCCTTGGGAGCAGGTTTCTCCACCTCTTTGAGCCGGAGAACATCCGGTGGCCCGTATTTCGTACAAATATCGCTTTCATTAGGGCATCCCTCTCTATTTGATTGATTGCGCTCGGGAAAACTTCAATTCCAGGAGGAGATACTTCGTCGATCTTCGATTTTCGTTCGATTCATAGCTTTCGGCAACTTGGTATGGCAGTTGCTTTGTTTTCTGCTTATTTCGGATCGGAGAATTTTCCCGAGAACAATTTCTGAAGATGGAGGAGATGTAAGAAGCCGAGTTTGTTTCAAGATTTAACAAAGCGCTCGATTTCACCAAGGAGGAAAACCTGGTGAGGGACCAATGGGGAAAGCTTCGTCGATCCGATCAATTTCATCCTTGGTTAGGCGGATATACGCGGCACCTGCGTTTTCCACCACGTGTTCCGGGCTTGAGGCCTTAGGGATCGCGAAAACTGATTGACGACGTGCGAGGAAACTGAGTGCGACCTGACGGGGAGTCGCATTATGGGCCTTCGCGATCTCTTCTAGAACCTTGCCCTCCTTTGTTCGCGAGCTTGGAAAGTCTCCGTGGCCAAATGGACTGTATGCGGTCACTGCGACGCCGTGCTTTTCACACCACGGGATGACTTCCTGCTCGATGGAGCGGTCCTTCAAGTGATACAGAACCTGATTGCAGGCGAGACGATCCTTTCCGGCGATCTTCAGAACTTGATCGAGATCATTGACACCAAAGTTACTTACGCCCCATGAAAGGATCTTTCCCTCGCGTTTCAGCTCTTCGAATGCTTCGATAGTCTCCTCGAGCGGGTAACGCCCGCGCCAGTGCAGAAGGTAACAGTCGATATGGTCTGTCCTAAGGCGCGAAAGCGAACCCTCGCAGGCTTTAATTGTTCCTTTCTTGGAAGCATGCCCGGGATAGACCTTCGAGACAAGAAAAACCTGATTGCGTCTCACGCCGATTGACTCGCCGATTATTTTCTCAGCCTCACCGTTTCCGTACAACTCTGCGGTGTCAAGATGGTTGATCCCAAGGTCGAGACTTCGCTGCAGCGCGGAAATTGCTGTATCTTTGTCACTCTTCTCGAAATACCAAGTACCTTCGCCGATTATCGAAACCTCACGTTTAGTTGGACCGAAAGGACGATATTCCATCTGTTCGACTCTTCCACTTTTATTGAACCCGCAGACCATACTTTAGACTTCTAAAGCTTTGACCCATCGAGCTGATTAGAAGAATTTCGACGGAAGGTTCTGAAAGCGGTATCAGTTTCTAAAACTTGTTTGGTGCTGGCACCAATCCTCCACATTACCTTTCCAGGGCTCACAAAATTGATTTATTACAAGTCAAGATGTCCTTGATACAAGAACCCTTGTCCCAAGGAGAGCGTAAACTCGCGGCAATCATGTTCACAGATATGGCAGGTTATACAGCCCTCGGCCAAAGAAACGAAGCGCTCTCCCTCGCACTAGTAGAAGAACAAAGGAAGCTTATCAGACCGATACTTGTTAGGCACAATGGCAGAGAGATCAAGACGATTGGGGATGCGTTCCTTGTGGAGTTTCCAAGCGGGCTGGACGGGGTTAGATGCGCTTACGATATTCAACGCGTGATCAGGGAGTTTAACATCTCTTCACGGGAAGAGAATCGTATCCACCTCCGGATAGGCATTCATTTAGGCGATGTCGTGGAATATCAGGGAGACATATCAGGAGATGCCGTCAACGTGGCATCGAGGATTGAATCCCTCGCCGAGGAGGGTGGCGTGTGTCTCACTCGCCAGGTCTACGATCAGGTCCACAACAAGTTCGAACTCCAGCTCGAAAGCCTCGGGTTAAAGCAACTGAAGAATGTCAATGTGCCAATTGAATTGTACAAAATGATCATGCCTTGGAGCATGACGGGATATTCTGAGACAACGACGAAATCCTTCGACAAGCGACGGATCGCTGTCCTCCCTTTTACCAACATCAGTCCCGATCCCGCCAACGAATATTTCGCTGACGGCATGACGGAGGAATTGATCTCAACCATGTCAAGAATTGGTGGTCTCAGGGTGATCGCCAGAACTTCCGTGATGGGCTACAAGGGTGGACAAAAGAAGATCGCTGAA
>DATNHH010000328.1:0-2852 GCA_035605055.1 Nitrososphaerales archaeon | reverse complement strand
AGCCTGCTCTTCTTTCAAACTGGCGATCTCGGCATTAAACTCTGCCTCGTCCCGGGCATCTTGTTCTTCCACGACGCTCCATCGAGTTTGACGAAGCACTGTGCCACCAAGTTCCTGCATCTTAGTATCGACCGGGGTCTCCCACTCTTCGCTGATGTCTGAAACTACGGCCCACTTGCCCGGAGTAAGTTTCGCGGACACGTCATCGAGATAATCCGCATTGACTCCAGACCTAGCAAGATCCGCAAAGTATCCCGCGAGTGCCCCCGTTCCGGTTCCAACAACGACCCCGATGGGCCCGCCTAGAATGCCTATTAGGGCGCCTATCGCCGTCCCGGTCGCTGTGCGTATGGGGAAATCGTCATCAAACTCTTTCGCGGTGACTGTCCCGTCAGGATTCTTCTTTACAACTACCTCACCGTGAATTGAGATGCTGCCTTCGCCATCGAGCTGTGCCAGAGCTCTCGATCCTTCGTAAGCCTTCGTCTCGTCATCAAATACAACTACAAGCATTTTCTCTGTCAATTTTCTTTCATCTCCTACTTCTTAGCAAGCTGCTCTTTCCTGAAGCTTTCCAAGCTCTTCTCCCAGTTTCTCAGGACTGGAGTCGGATACATCCGGAGAGCTTTTTCGGTTTCTATGCCAGTTCCGTATTCCATAATCCGATCAATCACCTTCTCCCTTTCGTCATATTCCTTCCCAAGCCGATCAATCCGCCCCTTCAGTTTTTCGGAGTCTTTGCCATACTCTTCGAAGGGAAGAGCTCCTTCGAGCGTCTCCTCCTCGCTTACCATCTCTTCTTCCGGCGGAAGTTCTTCCATTTGGTTTGTTGCCATAGTGTTGTTTGCACCAATTGTTTTGAACAGTGTTTAGGCGGTCATGGTTGGGGCGGTCATTGTCGAGCCACCGAATGCCTCTTTGAGCTTCGCCTCCTGGTCGGCAGAGAGCGATGTCCTGAGTACCTTTGGATGAAACTCCGTGAGCATCGGAATCACGCGGTCAGCTTTTACATTATCTACAAGCAAAAAGAGAGCAGATTGACCGGGCTGAATTGCTGCATCGATCTCTTTCATGTACTCCTTGCTGATTCCGTACTTGGCAAAGTGTCCTGCGACTGCGCCTGAAACACTTCCTATTATGAATCCCGCAACTGGTACAAGGAAAATCAAGCCCATCAAAAGACCCCAGAAGGCCCCACTAACTGCACCCACGCCAGTAAGTCGCGGCTCTTCCTTGATTTTGATCTCGCCGTCAGGTTTTCTTACAACTTCTACAACTTGATCCAGTTTGAGCAGGAACTGATTGTTTAGTTCAATTAACCTGTTCTTTACGTTGCTTCCTGTATCCACTCCGTCGAAAGCTAATACTACCATATCTGTCATTACGATTATACCTCAGTGAGAAGCTCAGTACAGGGCCATATAAATTATGGAGACAATTCTCAAAGTTGGGAATTGGCAGTTCGGATAAAGGACAATCGCCCTCATCGAACGCACTAGGGTGTCCCAAAGCGTGCATAATCGTTAGAAACCTGTGTTCAACCCAGAAATGCTTGCAGAATGCAAAGAAACTTGGAAGAGATTAGTCCGGGCAAAAAACCTCCAACTCAGATCAATGTAGTTGTAGAGCTCCCATAAGGCAGCAGCGTAAAATATGAAATGGATCCAAAGACAGGAGCAATCTTTGTCGATCGGTTCCTCTTTACGGCTTCTTACTTCCCTTTCAACTACGGGTTCATTCCGAGCACGGTGGAAGATGATGGAGATCCCGTTGACGTTGGGGTATCGAGTCAGCACTCGGTCTTCCCAACGTCAGTAATTCGAGCGAGACCAATCGCCGTGCTCTTGACCGAAGACGAGAGGGGGCCAGATCCAAAGGTTATCGCAGCTCCATCCATCAAGACAGACCCGTATTACGCGCAGATCAGAGATGTCTCAGACATTCCTAGTTTTACGATTCATCAAATTGAAGATTTTTTCAGGCGCTACAAAGAACTGGAACCGAGAAAGTTTGCAAAAATAATTCGTTGGAAGGGGAGAAAGCACGCAGAGGACATAATCGCGAAGGGTATCGATGAGCATCGCAAAGCTCTCTAGGGATTAAGCATTGGGCCAAATAAACTCGCGTTCGATGCTTTTTGGAAAGAGTTGAGCAGCGCGTTCTCAACTTTGAGAATTATCTGATAACTTATATCGCCGCCTCTTTTCTCTCACAATTGAGGTGCAATTGAAATGACGGACATGGTAGTACTAGCTTTCGACGGTACGGAGGGAGAAGTGTCTTGAGCCAGCTCGTAGCGTTAGCCTTCCCGGTCCTCGCGAGAAATGAGGGCATGGCAAGGGACTTTGTCAGCTCAGTCAAGGACAAGCGGAAAGAGCATCACAACAGTTCCAAGAAGCGAAGGGTGAAACGCGAAGCTTGGTTCCTTCAGCAGTTACCAGGGAGTAGTACGCTCATTTCCTTCATCGAGACCGATGACGTCGAAAAGGCGCTCTCGGACTTTTCGCGCTCGGCCGATCCCTTTGATGTCTGGTTGAAGGATTCGGCCAAGTCAATAACTGGGATAGATCTCTCAATGCCACGAAAGGATCCCGTCCCGGAGACTCTACTCTCGTACGGATTTTAGAAAGTAAGAACAATTTAGGACGATCCGGTTCAGATGAAGTCGGGCACCTCCGAAAAACGGCGTTCAGCTTTCGCTCCCGGTGAAATTGGCCAGATCGTCCTTGCATGGGTCGCCCTTTCCATTGCAATCTCCTATAGCTATGCAGCTGGGGGAGATCTTGAGCTGTTGTGGCCGCCTTCATCGCCAGCGCGACAGGGTTCATTTTTCACGAAATGGGACACAAATT
>DATNHH010000327.1:0-4524 GCA_035605055.1 Nitrososphaerales archaeon | reverse complement strand
CGTTTCCATCGAGATCGGCAAACATTGCGTACGGCCCCCATCCTTCGTCCTTTGGCTTCACTGTGAATTTTACTCCTTTCCTTGAAAGCTCTTTGTACGTCTTGTCGAGGTTGTCAGTCGTGAACGATATTCCAGTGTTTCCTTTTTCTAGAGGCTTAGTTTTGCAGAGATGCAACTCGGGGCCGCGTGCTCCCTTTGGAATAACAGTAATCCAGTGCTCCATCTGACTCTTGATCTCGAATCCAAGTTTAGTCTTGTACCAATTTGCTGCTTTCTTTTCGTCCCTTACCACAACGGCGATTGAACCGATTTTCTTTATCATGTCAGATTAGGAGAAACCGGACCTAGATATTTCGTTTGCTATTCGAAACGGGATTTGATTACGATAAATGCCTCTCCGAATAACCTTCGTAAATCTGGCGAGGTCTTGCAATTTTTTGTTCAGGATCCCCTAGCATCTCCTTCCATTGCGCTAGCCATCCTGACATTCTTGGGATCGCAAAAAGAACGGTAAAGATGTCCATCGGGAATCCCATCGCTTGGTAAATCAGACCAGAGTAAAAATCAACGTTTGGATACAGCTTTCTTTTTATGAAATAATCATCAGATAGTGCTACTTTTTCAAGTTCGAGCGCGATGTCCAGAAGATCATTCCGTCCAGTTACCTCGAAAACATCTTCCGCAATTTTCTTGAGTATCTTTGCTCTCGGATCATAGTTCTTGTAAACACGATGGCCGAATCCCATGAGAAGTCGCTTGCCGTCCTTCACCTGTCGAATTATTTCTGGAACTTTCTCTTTGGATCCGATTTCCTCAAGCATCCTTACTACCTCTTCGTTTGCTCCTCCATGAAGGGGGCCATACAGTGCTGCACTAGCGGCCGCGGCAGCGCTGTACGGGTCTGCGTGTGAACTGCCTACAATTCTCATCGCCGTCGAACTGCAATTTTGTTCGTGATCAGCATGAAGAATAAAGAGGACGTCGAGTGCCTTTGCAAGAACCGGATTCGGTTCGTAACTTGACGTCGATGATGGTCGATACATCATTGACAGAAAATTCTCGGCGTAAGTCAAATCGTTGCTAGGATAGATGTACGCCATACCTTGCGAATGCCGGTAAGCAAATGCGGCTAACGTCGGAATCTTTCCGATCAGGCGGTAAATTTGCAATTCTCGCGTTTTTTCGTCAAAGATATTTTTTGCATCAGGATAGAACGTCGATAGAGCAGCAACAGTCGTGACGAGCATTCCCATCGGGTGCGCGTCGTGGTGAAATCCGTCCATGAACTTCTTGACATTCTCGTGAACCATTGTGTGATATGTAATGTTGTGAACCCATCCCTCGTATTCAGACTTTGAGGGAAATTCACCATAAATTAGGAGGTACGCGACTTCGAGATAACGCTTTTTTTCGGCGAGCTCTTCGATCGGGTAACCGCGGTATCGAAGAATGCCTTTGTCACCATCTATGAAAGTAATTTTGCTTTTACATGAGGCCGTGTTAATGAAAGCAGGATCGTAAGCCAAAAGCCCAAAGTCATCGGCAGAAATTTTGATGTTTCTAAAATCAGCCGAACGAACAGCCCCTTCGCTGATCGAAATCTCGTATTCTTTTCCCGTTCGATTATCCTTTACAGAAAGAGTGTCTGCCAAATCGTGCCGACCCTTCGATCAAGTAAGTCATAAGATCGCGGATAAAAGCGTGTTAGGTACTGCTGGTTCAGTTCTCGGAATCCCTTCGGACGTATTCGGGAAGCCTACTCCCAGAGTCAATCTAGATGCGAAACCAAAGTCTCTAATTTCAACTTGCAATCTGTTGGAAGTGCTATATCCTCAACTTCAAAGACGTCCTTATCGTCCAGCTGAACTACGGGGATCCTTAGGAAGTACTTTTCATAAGTAGATCTGTCTTTTGTTATCTCCACAATTTCCAGCTTGAAACCTCCTCCCGTGGAAAGCTCCTTCAGTTTGTCAACGACCCTTTCGCAAAGATGACATCCATCTTTGGAAATCACCGTAATCTTGTGCAATTGATCAGCCCTTTCGATCTTCAAATTTACTTCGTGCAAATTGCTTTAAACTGCATTCCTAGAGCCTTTACGAAGCACAGTGCCAAGCAAGCAAGCATCGGTCCAAAGCGAAACAAAAAGACTGCACAGTTCTGGAGTTCTGCAAGGGACCAAAAATGCACCACATCGAGCATACTACAAAGCTATGGGACTCGGAGACACCGATCTTACCAAGCCTCTAATCGGGGTTGCGAATACTTGGAACGAGGCAACTCCTTGCAACGTACATTTGAACTTGCTCGCTAACAAAGCTTCTGAAGGTATCGTTGCTGCAGGCGGAACGCCGAGACAGTTTGTTACAATTGCAGTCAGCGACGGAATTGCGATGGGAACCGAGGGAATGAAATCGTCTCTCGTTAGCAGGGAAATTATTGCTGATTCGGTCGAATTAATGATCAGAGCACACGAATACGACGGATTCGTTGGCATAGCAGGGTGCGACAAAAGCCTGCCAGGGATAATGCTCGCGATGTCGAGGTTGAATCGGCCCTCGGCTTTCGTTTACGGAGGAACTATCATGCCCGGTGTTGTCGACGGGAAAGATGTGACAATTCAGGACGTGTTTGAAGCGGTTGGCGCTTTCGAGAGCGGCAGAATCTCGGCTGACGATTTGAAAAGGGTGGAGGATTTCTCCTGTCCTGGGGCTGGTTCATGCGGCGGACTCTACACCGCAAACACGATGGCCTGTTTGAGCGAGGCGCTCGGACTGGCGCTCCCTGGAAGCGCAACTCCGCCAGCTGTTGATGGTAGAAGAGCACAGATGGTTTTCGAAACTGGCAGAGTAGTCCTGACAGCTATTGAGGACGATCTGAAACCACGGGACATTCTAAACTTTGAGACGTTTGAGAACGCGATCAGCGTCTTGCAAGCGATTGGCGGCTCTACGAATGCAATCATGCATCTGATCGCCTTGGGGCGAGAATCCGGAGTAAAGTTAACGCTGGATGACTTTGAGAGAATAAGGAAGAAAGTACCCCACATTGCCGATCTTCGCCCGGGGGGAAAGTATGTGATGGCCGATCTTGACAAGGTAGGAGGCGTTCCATTGATCTTGAGCAAGCTGATGGAGAAAAAAATGATCAATGAGAATTGCATTACTATAACAGGCAAGTCTGTCAGAGAGAACGTTAAAGCTGCCAGATTTCTGAAAGTTCAGGACGTAGTGCGTTCCGTCGATAATCCGATCAGGAAAACAGGTACCGACGTTATCCTTAGAGGATCTCTCGCTCCGGATGGGGCCGTCGTAAAAGTGGCCGGACTTTCACGGGTGAAATTCAAGGGGAAGGCGAAGGTCTTCGACAGAGAGGAATTAGCATTTGATGCCGTATCAAAACGAAAGATATCGGCGGGAGACATCGTAGTGATTAGATACGAAGGTCCCAAGGGTGGCCCGGGCATGAGGGAGATGCTTCAGGTAACCGCGGCAATCGTAGGGGAGGGTCTGGGTCAGGACGTTGCGCTTGTCACAGACGGCAGATTCTCAGGTGCCACTAGAGGCTTCATGGTAGGTCATATCTGTCCAGAGGCTATGGTAGGGGGACCCATTGGACTCGTGGAAGAAGGAGACGAGATAGAAATCGATGCCGACGCTCAAACAATAAACCTGATTGTTCCACAGAAGGAACTCGCGAGACGGAAGAAAGAGTGGAAAGCTCCAGCACCGAATTACGAGTGGGGGGCTCTCGCAAAATACGCGAGTCTCGTCGGATCTGCATCTGAGGGCGCCGTTTGTACTCCAAAGTTCTAGAGCCACAAACGAATTTGCCGAAATCGGCAACAAACTCGAGCTGCTGACTTTTCTTGCACTTATCAATGCGAATGCGTTTCTTGATAACCGGAATAGACTCTTGGCTCCGCTCTCGATATTAGACCAATTGACAGTTATCTAGTCTAACTAATTTGCCCCCGTAAGACGAGACTCGAAGATATGAGTCAATCGCAAAGAGGATTGTAAGCCTAGATTCAAGAATTTAATCTTGTATTCTCTGGAATAATCCTAATGGAGCAATACTGCTGAAGCTGAAAAACTAGAGATGCAGAATAAGCTGGGCGCTTTGAATCGACGAACCGGCGGAATGGTTGGACATTGGAGGATTGTGGCCTTCAAGGCTATGATACGTCTCGACGATGTAAGAACGAAAACCAAGTACGTTGTAATAGGTCGAAAAAAATACAATGCGTTTGTTTTTCCTGTCGAATTTGAAAAAAACTTGATGATCGCAGTTACTTTTGAAGCTTCAGCAGACCCGCGCGAGATTTTTGCCGAATTGATGGAAATGTTCGAACATACTGCCGATCCTATTGGAGTGTAATTTTCGTTTCGAGCGAAACTTCAGAGATTAACTCCGTCAATTAATCAATGACGATGCCTCAACCAATTTCGATAATTCACAATAAGAGATTCGTCTTTTCGAACTAACTTGTCCTTACTTTCATTTATTCTCCAAAGTCAACGC
>DATNHH010000326.1:0-3154 GCA_035605055.1 Nitrososphaerales archaeon | reverse complement strand
CGGGACAAGATGAGCATGTCTTCAACTAGCTCATCCGGTCTTGTTATCATGGGGAAATGCCCTGATTCGATCACTTTGTAAGGGCCATCCAATTTTTCTTTCAGGATTTCTTCCACGTTGTCGCCACCCCCGGTGCAGAATATGTAAGCACTCTTAAGCGAGTCAAAGTTCTTGGAGAGCGTCACCGGATCAGTTGCGTACTTCATGGGCCAGGGCGTTGCCTTGGATAGCATCCATTTACGATCCGCCGCCTGAACGTCTTTCCCGATGTTGTTGAGGATCTCTTCGGTGAGTGGAATCTTCCAATTGTCAGCGTGTCCCTCTTCCATAAATTCTCTAGAATCAAAACTCCCCTGCGGTGTTCTAACCTTCTTCTCCGGGCGGAACGCGTCCAAGTAGAGAATAATCTTCACCCTTTCGGGTGCGCGGTCTGCTACTGCCGCGACGACCTTCCCGGCAAAGCTGTGTCCCACCAGCACGAAATCGTCGAGGTCGTTGTACTTGACAACGTTCAGGACATCTTGAATTGTGGTTTCAACGCCGAGATCCTTGGAAGCGAGGTGGACTCTCTCTCCCATTCCTGTGAGAGTAATGGGATAGACGCTGTGACCCTTTTGTTCTAGAGTTGGAGTGATTTTCTTCCAAACCCAACCTCCGAGCCAGGCTCCTGGAACTAGTACGAATGTTGCCATACCATGGAATCACTTTTCATCGAAGAAAAAAGGTTTCTCAATTTCCTCCCGGCTGAGAAAGCTTTTCAAATAGTTCGTTAAGGCCAGGGTTCAATTTTCAATCTGCTCTTTTGAGCTCTTGAATGCGCGAGGGGCGTAATAGTAGGCCCCGCTATCCTGATATTCGTCTTCCAATTTCTTCTCCGAGCCAATCCTGCACGATGATGAGCTCTTTCATTACGCCCATCTTTACATTTTTGACACCCTCAAGAGTCCTAATCCATTTATCAAATTCATCTACTTCGATTAAGTTGTCGAACATCGTTACAAAAGTGGAATGTTGCTTTGAGCTAGTATTGAATATTTCAATCCTAGGAGCTTTGGACAGCACTAGATCATC
This sequence comes from Nitrososphaerales archaeon, assembly GCA_035605055.1. GTDB lineage: Archaea > Thermoproteota > Nitrososphaeria > Nitrososphaerales > CADDZS01 > DATLTL01. The sequence continues at coordinate 2,083 of DATNHH010000326.1, read as the reverse complement.
AACTACTCTCTTTTCCTTTCTGTCCGGGCAGTAGACCAAGAAAACACAGGCAAGACCTGAAAAATTTCTAAAGTTGGGAGTTCCTTGGAGATACACGGCGTGCTCTTCGATCAGAGACGTCAGACGTCTCGATATCGTTCGGACAGACACCCCGGTAGATTTGGAAACGGTTGCAAGACTTTTTCTCGCGTCTTCAAGCATTGTCTGAACTATTTCCCAGTCTGTTATCGTAAGCTTGACATTCGAGTGTGGAAATTCCATATTCCAAACGGTGGGATCCTCTGGTGAGCTGCAAATGGATTTGATGAGCTCTGTTTTCCTTTTGCGAGCATTATCATCGGGATAGTATAACGTCACCTGCAACCCTTTACCCCGGTAGTCAAGTATCTTGGTGACACCATCAATTCGTGCGATCTCGCCGACAGCTTTGTCCTTCCTCTCCTCGTCAATGATTTGCAGATCGATACCCGCGGCATCGCATCCGATCAGGTGTGGATTTATCATCATCCTCCACCCCGCAACAGATCCAAGCTTTTCCGCACGCTTTACTCTTCTTCTTACAGTTTCTTCATCAACGCCGACCCTCCGAGCTATGTTCGAATACGTCTCCCTCACATTCCACTGAAGGGAGCTTGGGCTGCCTAGTTCCTTGAATATCCTGATATCAAGATCGTCCATGCGATGCATAGAATTGCATTGAAGAATGCCAAAGCACCCGCTTAAGCTTGTCTAATTTCCTCACTGTTGTAGGGCTAGAAATAAGAGCCGGCGATCTATTGTCAGAATCATGGAATCTAAGAATGACAGCGCAAAGGAAATTGTATTGTCTTACATCAAAGCCTTGGACAGCCGCGATTATCAAGCTGCTGAAACTTTCTTCAGCAGGAACGCCCCAAGTCAAGGGGCCATCTGGAGAAGAGTTCAACACCCCGCACGAATTCATGGAGATGCTGCAAAAGTACGCTGGAAAATACGAAGTAAAGAAGGTCTTCGTAGATAGAGACGACGTGTGCCTGATTTACAACTTCTCTGCGAACGGTGCAAACGTTCTCATGTGTTCTTGGTATCAGCTTCAAAAAGGAAAGATAACGTCGATTCAGACAATCTTCGACCCGAGCCCCTTCTCCCAGGTTGCTGACAGCAAACCTCGAGGCTCTTATTAAACTCAGTTCCTTAGAGCGGTATTTGCTTTACAGGTAGAAAAGGGCGAGATTCCGACAGAAACTCACTTGTAAAGAATTATCGAGGATTTGGGCTTATTAGTAAATCCAGTCTAAATGTAGCTAGGGTCGCAGATTCTCCAGTGAACTTGGACTTTCTTTGATTCTGAACTATGGTGAATAGGTCTTGATAATCTGGTGTATTATGGTTTTTCAGGTGCGTGTTTACGAGAAGTAATAGATTCAGTAACATCACTTCCACCTCGTGAGTATCTCTTCCCTCTTGAAAGTAGATGCGCTCAGGAAGAATAGAACCACATCTGCAATCAACACAACAAGAGAGATGATGAGAAGGTTATTGATACTGAACGTAATGATTCCCTCCACTCCCGCAAGGAAGACACCCATGAACGGAATAAACATGAGGCCCCCGATCTGATTTGCACCCCGGACATCGCTCACGCGCGATGACGCAATCACTGTTAATTCAATACTAAATATTGCTGCAAGAGGAGCAAGGAGTAACAGCATAACTCCAGAGTTCCAATTCGGATAATAATAGTAGGACAACAGTTTGTGCGTTAAGTAATCCGTCGCTGCCATGAAGATCGAAGCTCCCCCCCAAATTGCGAGAATAGGCAGTACGAACGCCGCAATGCTTTTTCCCAGCAGTATCTCGCCATCAGTTGTAGGCGTCGCGAGCAACGGTTCTAAGCTCTTCTCGACCTTTTCACCCACGATGCTATAAGCTGCAATCGAACCGGGCAGAATAGCTGCAAAAACAACGAAGAAATAAGTGAGCGATTCGAGACCTAGTTCGTATGTCGTGGGGATCCCAGACGACGAGGCTATTTGGTTCTGGACGACGAGCGAGAAAAGAATTGAGAGGATAAAGGGAAGTAAAATGATATAGAAAATGATAC
>DATNHH010000325.1:0-9286 GCA_035605055.1 Nitrososphaerales archaeon | reverse complement strand
TCAGAGAGTAGAGAATCTCCCTTCCTCTACTCTCTTTCACCTCTCCTTTTTTCCCAGTTTCCTGAACATTATGTTCTGGTTGCCTTGATCAATGTTATTATCTCTCAATTCCTCAATTGAAGAATTGAGGACTAATCCTTGAAACCTGCCAGGCTTCTTCTATCGCTAGTAGGATTAGTAGCGATAGGACTAGCTTACAAAACCGGCAATCTGGATTTTTTGTTCATCGCTATCGCCGCGCTTTTTGGTGGCTTGTACTTGATGGGCGCACTCAGCCGGTCTGGTCAGCAAGATGATGAAAACAAAACGAATAGCAAAGACAAGTCGTCTAAGGATAAGAATCGAAGCCAGCTTTAATCCTGTATCCAATCCCAGCGATTTGATACTTCATGAAGACTAGAACCCGAGCAATCATCTTCATAGTTGCGTTCATGACTCTCAGTGCGATTCTCGCCTATTCATCCTCCATCCAGCTGAGCCAATCGGACACGCAATCGTTGAGCCAAGGTGTGGAGGGGATAAGTGGGACAGTTCTCGGAATATTCGAGAACAACGTTCAGATCGCATTAGTCGAATTTGTCCCAGGGTTCGGCCCTGCTTTTGGGGCATACAGCTCATACAACACGGGTCTCGCGCTCGCGGCGCTTTCCCAGTCCAATTCAACATTGGGGATAAGCGGATTCGAACTCTTCCTTGTACTGCTACTAACTCCAATATTCTGGATCGAGTTCGCGTGCTACTCGCTTGCGGTTGAAGAAAGTTTGGCGGTAATTGTTTCCTTCAAGAATCGCGATTTCCGAACGAGAGAGTGGAAGTGGCTAGTTTACTCGATTCTCTTCGTAGTTGCGACACTGTTTGTTTCCGCGCGACTAGAAGTCGATCTGATTAATTTCTTAAAGTAGATAGCTCTATTGCTTATCCTTGAGGGACCATGTCCGGTTTGACGTGCTGTTGAAAAGCTGTTTGTGGCCAGTATATGGAATCCGCACGGCGTCAGAGTACTTGCAGTCCTGGCACTGAAGCCCGAGGACAACTTCGTATCCGCCGGGCAAATCATTTACCCACAGTCTTGCGAGTTTCAAAAGACCACCACAATCAATGTCCGTCTCCCTCCATTTTTCTCCGACCAGATCTATTCTTTTTGCGTGAATCAGAGTTGGTACGCCGAAAAATGCAAACGGATATCCAGCGACAGTGAACCCGGTCCTTCTCAGTCCTCTCTCCTTTGATGGGGGCGACAGGAGTCTCTCTTTTTCCTTTTTCTGCAACACCAGTACACTATGATCTTGTTTACTCCATATGCAAGCATAAAAAGGAGCCAACGGAAATCAGATCTTTGCGGCAGATGACAAAGTTTGGCGTCTCCCGAAAGTGAACGGGAAAAAGGAAAAGACGGAACGAAGCTAAAGCTTACGGACAGGATATGGGTCGCCCTTGCGATTGCTGTTTTCGTGATCGCCTTCGCTATCATATTGATCTTCGGCGTCTTTTGAAAAATACAGGGGACAATCCAAACGCATATTTGGAATGAGACAGAAATTCAATAAAGTCACGCTACTGCTCCAATCAGCTATCCGAAACTAAGTCGTGATCAGAAGTAAATGTCAAAATCATCAGAAGATCCCATCAATACCAGTGACGGCAAAGTGCTTTCGGGTCCAGCTTCAAAGCCGCCTCAAGCTGTAGACATCAGGAGGGTCATGCGATATTTTGCGAGCGCCGTTACTGTGGTCACGGGGGCTCTTGATACCGGGGAGCTTTTTGGTCTGACCGTAACTGCTTTCACATCAGTTTCTCTTGAACCTCCTCTCATTCTGATTTGCATAAGAAACGAAAGTTCTGCGACGAACCTTCTTACAAAGTCGATGAGGTACTGCGTCAATATCTTGGCAGAGGATCAGAGATCGATAGCCGAAACATTTTCGCTTGCAGGTGAAGGTGGTCGCTTTCAAAATCTAGATTTCTTCATCGGAAAGGGCGGAAGCCCTATCATCCGAGGAACGATAGGGTATGTCGATTGCAAAATTACAGAGGTTATTCCTGGCGGCGATCACACAATCTTCATGGGTGAGGCGATAGATGTCAACGCGGATGAAAAGCAACCTCTGCTTTATCTCAACCGGCGGTACGTCAAACTCCAACTAGAGTAAAATTCCAAAAGACTGCGGCACAAGTCATAAAAAAGAACACACTGAGACTCAGTCATTCCATGCTGAATACTGCAGGCGCAATGGCTCTATTTCTTCTGGGTTCCTTCGCATTGATTTTCGCGTTCGTAGAAACTCCATCGATCCAGTACTACACGGGCGGAGTGATCATTGCACTATTCATTGCCGGACTGTTTTACGCGTGGGGAAACTCCATCCTCCAGACGCGGCGCCTGGATGAGGAGTTGAAGAACAAGCCAGCTCAAAGCTTACCAGCGTCTTCCTCGTCTAGTCCTTGAGAAGGACTCTCTTCAGAATTCTCGCTGTTATGCTTGAGCCTGCTCTAAGAAATTCTTCGCACCCTGAAATAGATACTTCGAATCAGAGCCGAGTGCAATAAATCTAAAACCTAGCTTCTGCCACTTTTTTGCTTCTTCGGGCGAAGCAGCAAGGGTCCCCGGAATCTTGCCGAGACGATCGCAGATCTTCACGACCGATTGCATGGCTTCCAGCACCTTCGGATTTCCCCGATCAGTTACGAGTCCGAGAGACATTGTCAAATCGCTCGGTCCGACAAATACAATGTCTACACCCGAAGTCGACGCAATCAATTCTGCATTGGAGAGTGCTTCAGCGGTTTCGATCTGAACACCCACCAGCAATTCCTCATTCGCAGTTGTTAGATAATCTTTCATGTTATTTCCGTATCCCGCTGCTCTAACCGGGCCGGCACCTCTCGAGCCCATAGGAGGATACTTGCTGTAATTCACGACCCGCTCCGCCTCCTGGCGGGTGTTGACAAATGGAACGAGGATTCCATAGCCTCCAATGTCCAGAGCTCGCTTTATCAGATACTGATCGACCTCGCCTACTCTGACGATGGGAACAATTTTGGTATCAAGTAGGGTGAGCATCATGTTTCTCGCAGATTCGATCGAGAAGTAAGAGTGCTCCGTGTCCAAAACAAACCAATCAAACGAAAGCTGCTTCAGGGTGTCGGCGACGTCAGGACTGCCAATCGTTATCCAGGTTCCCAACGAAGTCTTTCCGCTGTACAGTTTCTCCTTTAGCTGATTTTTCAATTCCTCAGAATTTTCAAAATGGGATTATAAAAAATGAGATGTAGGGCTCGGACTTACCCTAGAATTGGTTTTCTTGTTTTCATTTTTTTACCATCGAAAATTGAAACAACTCTGCTTGCCTCGTTAAACCAACTCTCAGGAGCAGGAGCTCCCCAGAAGGTCTGCCTTTGCGGATCGTTAAGCTTCCACTTGACCGGTTTCCAGTCCGGATCAGCGCTCAAATAGTCCCCGGTATAAAGCTCGATTCTATGATCGTCGGGATCTCGCAAGTAAAGGAAAAATGCATTCGAGATTCCATGCCTTCCTGGGCCGCGCTCGATTGATTTTACATAACCCTTTGACGCCAGAATATCTGCCGCATCTAAAATACTGTGTCTGTCTGCCACAAAAAATCCTGCATGATGTAGCCTCGGTCCGGTTCCGCTCATCAGCGCGACGTCATGAACTGTTGGCTTTCTCCTGAGCCAGGTCGCCCATAACTTCGGATCCTTGTCTTCAGTTTCCGTGAATTCCGTGCAAAAAAAATCCGAGCTTCGCCACTTACCAGTCAGATGCCTTCTGAACGTCCGGAACGAGCATGTTGACATGATCGATTCTCATTATCCGTGCGCCCTGATGCTTATCGAATTTCTGCCACATCCACTCGACTTCTCTCATCTCGCAAAAAAATTCGACAGGAAACCCCAGCGGGTCTTGTGCTCGCAGGGCACGACCCTGGCCCCTTTCATCGGATTCTGCCTTGATCCATCTGAAACGCAGACCAAGTTTTTCAAATAATTCCGCGATAGCTTCAAGGTCAAATTCATTTCTCGCACGGTACGATATGTGATCGACAGCTGGTTCGTCATCTTCGGTGAGAAGGAGGGAGTGATGGCACCGATCTTCAAGGCCCCTGAGATAAATCCGGTTTTTTGTAGACTCTGTTTCAACGAACCCCAGAGTTTTCACGTAAAAATCGCGAGACCTTTCCAGGTCTTTAACTCGAAATTCTACATGCGCGGTGCGAACAATGTCAAAACTCACTACTGGTCCCTTCATCGTGTATCAGTTTCATCATCCATGTGTAAGAGTTGCATGACACGATCCTTGTATGGCTGCCTGTCGTACCAGTTGTAGAGATTTCCCGCCATTCTCACCGGATCTCCAAAGAAGAATCGCTCGTAGAGCTCCTGCCTAGATCCGAACGAACTACCAGCTATATCCCACGCCAGCCGGAAAAGACGGATTCTTTCTTCAGCCGGAGTATTCTTTGCCTGATAATACAAGTCGATCTCCTTTCGGATCTCGCTTTCCATATCCTTCTCGGTCGGTAGTGCCATTAGCCCACTTGCTGACAGCTGCTGTATCACTGCCCTAAGATTTGGATAGAGCCTCGGAAACAGGTTCCTCCCGGCGTTTAGCGGCTTAAAGTCTGGGGTCATGATTCCCCACTGGTTCAAAGCGGCATCAGCTTCACTCGCGCGGACCATTGCTTTCAATGACTCGACCAGCATAATTATCTTGGCAATCTTCTCCTGGACGTGCTGGAATTCATTTATTCCGATCGTATCTGCGATCATTGAGACGACCCCGAGAATGAATTCAGTCTTCGCCACATTCTTTATCATCACTTGGTGAGCCATATGGACGATTCCACCGCTTACCTCCTGCAAATTATTCGCGGCTTCAACGTCCTCAAGCAGGAATAGTCGATCCCAGGGCACGACCACATCATCGAAGACGACGACAGCGTCCTGTTCGTCGAACCGGGATGCGAGCGGATGATCAAACTTGGATTCCTCGGCGAAAGACTCCCTGCAAATGAACTTCAATCCCTTCGTGGCAACAGGTAAACCGAATGCAAAAGAGTACGGGGCGTCCTCGCTCGTTCCTCTGAGTACTGTTGACGGAAACACTAGAATTTCATCAGCCAAGGGTAATGTCGCGAGCATTCTCGCTCCACGGATTACAACTCCCTCATCGGTTTTGTCAACAATTCTGGCTGCTAGGAACGGATCGGATTGTTTGCTCGGTCCCACACCCCTGTTCGCCTGCGGGTGGATCAGCGTGTGAGTCAAAAGAAGATCATTCTCCCGGATGAATTCGTAATACTTCTGTACGTTATCCTCGAACCTCGAATCCTTCCTTCCAAAAAACTTGGAGGCAGAGGCAAGGGCCATGAGATCGCTGTTCAGGTAATCAGGAGTTCTACCCAGCATCCCCCCGGAATAGTCCGCCCAGATTTTCATCATTCGATGACGCTTCAGGAGATCTGCCTCAGACCTTGGTTGAAGAAAGCTCATTCCTACTTTTTCGCCAGAGGTGGGGGAGACATAGGTCATCTGTTCTGAAAGCGCAGGATCGTTCTGGACGTCGTAGAAGTGGGCCATCGAATGTGCCATCGCCCTAAATGCAGGATGCGTTCTCAATCCGTTGGAAAGCTTTTCTCCAGAGATCCATATTTCTCTCGGGTACGAATTTAGAGCTCGAAGATAATCTTGTCCTGTTCTAGCTCCCATCGAGCGTTCACATGTGGTACTGCACTTTATTCTTTTGGAGTCTTTTATTACGAGTCCCCTTTGATTCTTATATAGAATTTTTTTTCTGCGTTTCACACACGAGAGCACTTTTTAGCCGAAGAGCTACGTTCAAGATCTGTTCAATTCGGACAGCTCGTTTCAAGCTCAGTATTGTCAGAAGAGCTCGAAACGGGTCTTTTGGAGAGCGCAGAGATTCAGATTTGAAAAAGACTACTCGAACAGCAGTTTCGAATCTATCTAGTATTTTCCAATTCGGGTACAACAATGTTTGTGAGTGTGCCGAGATTATCAATCTCAACCTCGATCTTATCCCCTGGATGTACAGGCGAAATTCCTTTCGGTGTTCCCGTAAGAATAAGGTCATCAGGCAGGAGAGTCATGAAATCGGACAGAAACTCGATCAATTTCGGAATGTTATGGATGAGGCTCCTTGTGTTGCCTTCCTGACATAATTCTCCATTTACCCGCGTCCTGATATTCAGATTTGAAATATCTCCAGACTCGTCCTGAGTAACGACAGACGGACCAACTGGACAAAAGGTATCGAATCCTTTAGCTTTTACCGGTGGTCGAAAAGTGTTCGAAATATAGTCGCGCACGGTAACGTCGTTAGCAATCGTAAAACCCTTGACAAAATCCATCGCTTTTTTGGAACTAACTTTTCTCGCCTGCTTGCCAATTACTACCGCGAGCTCCCCTTCGTAGTGCATGTACTTTACTCCGCTCGGATAGACAATGTCGCCATAATTTCCGATCAACGAGCTGGGGGGTTTCAGGAATATCACAGGATCTTCAGAGACGCTCAGTCCTAGCTCGTCGGCATGGTCGCGATAGTTCAAAACTAGTCCAATAATCTTGGATGGGATGACGGGGGGCAACCAGACTACTTCTGCTGCGACGTGAGATTTTCCTCCTCTCTCAACTAGAATTCCATCTTCATCGGATCCTTCGAGAACTTTGCCATTGGAAATGAATCTGACAAAGCGCATCTTTTTTCACCTGATTGTCCTCAAATTAAAGATCTAAACATTATTGGAGGTAAGATTCTATTGTCAAAGGATTAGAGATCGTTGAAAGTGGGTAGTCAGAGACCATTTCCCAGAAACGACAAGACGAGAAACTGCAAATGTCGAATTTAAGATCTCACTAAACGGGCTGGGGAAGAATTTCTAGTTGAACTCTTTCTTTTCGAAGAGGAAAAGACCGAGAATCGCAGTGATGGCAAAGTAGATCACCATTATGGCTAGTCCTTCCGGAATTGTGGGAATGTATTCTGTGAGAGTTGGGCCCCGTCCTCCTCCGCCGCCGAATCCGCTGAGTGTCGTCACGTGTGGTGGATAAGGGACGGTGAAAACGTTGCTGATAATGTTCGACCCGTAACTGAGCGTGAACCACGGTTCAATGTGAACGAGATTCGTCACTACAGTATCAATTAAGCTGAACCCGAAAAGAAGCAAAATAACGGTCACGAGTATCGAATACGAGCTACTCTTGAAAAGTGAACTGAAAAAGAAGGTGAAGCCAAGCGCTGCAATCAAGTAGACCAACGTGAACAAGAATGCTTCTCCGAACTGAGAAGGGATGTTCGCTCCAAAATAGTAGAGTCCATTACCTATCATGATGGCAGTAAACACACCTACTATGATCAAGGATGCAATCAAAGCGGCAATCCATTTTCCTATGTAAATGGAAGAACGCCGAATAGGATTCCCTACTAAGAAATAACCAGTCTTGTTTTGAAATTCCCCTGAAATCGCGTCACCGCCGAAAAATACTGCGCAAAAAACTATGATCAGGCTAGAGGCTAGTCCCCACCAAGCTCCGTAAAATGCGATAGATTGTGGTGGTGATCCAGCAATTCTCGAGACACCATAGTAGCCGACAACAAACGTCAGAAGCCCAGAAATCAGAAGTGTAATGACCAGCAGAATGAAAAATCTTCGAGACCTAAAGTAATTCAAAATCTCATAACGGGTAATAATCCCCACCTGTGTTACACTAGTCGGGAGTTTGTTTCCCTCTAAGGACGGTTCGTTTTGTTGAGTCATTTTCTATCACAGAGTATCTTTGATAAGATTCAGGTAGGTGTCTTCAAGCGCAGAGCTGGACGCTCTAAAACTAATCATGCCTATCCTCATTGACGCCAAGTCGGCCAGTAATCTTTCTTGAGCATCGACTCCACCGGAGAACTTTATTCTCAAGTTTCGGGAATCCATTTTTTCGACACCTGTTACTCCACTAATTCTAGATATACTCCCAGCGACTGTCGAATCATCCACAGCTTTTGATAATCCAATTTCAACGACATTTGAACCTCCATCACCTGAAAACTTCATGGTGACGTTGGAAAGCGTGTCGTACACAAGCAGCTTACCATGATCAATCATTGCCACTTCGTCACAAACATCTGAGACTTCTGGCAACAAATGGGAACTCATGAAGATAAGTCGACTTCTCTTCTTGAGAGACTTTACGATATCTCTTACCTCCGCTTGCCCCCTGGGATCTAATCCGGTGGTCGGCTCGTCGAGAATAAGGATATCTGGTTCTGAAAGAAGTGACGAAGCGATGTTTATTCTCTGTTTCATACCTTTGGAGAATTTCCCAACCTTCTTGTCCTTCCATTCTTCCATTTTCACTTCAGCTATGGCCTCATCAATTCTCTTGGATCTTTCGGAGGACGGCACACCTCTTATCTCGGCGACCATCCTTAGCGCCTCATGCGGCGTAAACGACGGATAAATTTCCGGGCTTTCGATCAAAGCGCCACAATGTTCAAGGGCCAGTCTCTTATTCTCGTGAACGACAATCCCATTGATGAGCGCCTTTCCCTTGGTCGCGAAAATCATGTCGGTGAATATTTTCAGCGTGGTCGTTTTGCCCGCGCCGTTTGGACCGAGGAAACCGACACATTTTGCTCCTTCTATCTTGAGATTCAAATCAGAAAGGGCTGTAAAACTTCCGTAAGCTTTGCTAAGACCGATGGCTTCTATTGAGGGCAATTTACGCACATATCTCCAAGAATGTTTTTGGACTCCGCCAAACTAACGGATTGTCCTAAAATGATTCCCGGAAATTAAGCATATAACCATGTATGAAGGTGGAAGCTGAAATACGCCTAATCTTCTATAGAGAGAATGTGGCCTATAGATTTCGGATAAGTATTGATTCCTAGTGCCAACCCGACAGCTTCATCGCCGCGACGACTTTGTTCACAGCAAGCACAAGCGCTGCTCGCCGCAGATCAATTCCGTCTTTCTCGGCAAGTGTTACTACTTCATTGAAAGCATGCACCATCTTATGTTCTAACCGATTGTTCACTTCTTCCTCGGTCCAATGATCACGATTCAAGTTTTGAACCCATTCAAAATAAGAAACAAGCACTCCTCCAGAATTCGCAAGTATGTCTGGGACCAATCTGATTCCTGCTCTCTCAAGCATCTTGTCGGCCATTGGCGTTGTAGGGCCATTCGCGGCTTCAACCACAATTTTCGCTTTGACCTTGCTGGCGTTGTTTTCGGTTATCTGATTTTCAAGA
>DATNHH010000324.1:0-2868 GCA_035605055.1 Nitrososphaerales archaeon | reverse complement strand
TCGGTTACGGTTACAACGGCCGTCACGAAGACCGTCGCAATTGGTATCCCAATAACATTTCTCTGGCCATTGTCTAGTTGAATTTCATAATAGAAAGTGACTGCCAAGACCGCAATGATCCCCGCGATCAACGCAATCGCGATGTACATGTTCAGCTTGCTTGACGAGCTCAACGATTGGCCCAGATCTTAATGTGGATAAATAGTATCTCCGTCAACTTCACTCATACAATCACGGCAAACGCGTGACGCAACGCGTGTCTAAGACTTGATTACCGATTCTACGGTCTTTTTCTCGAAGATGATCTGTCGCAGATAGTCGGCCATCCTAACCGGATCGTCGTTTTGCCAAACGTTTCTTCCGACAGCCAGCCCGGTTGCTCCGGATTGCATTACTCCACGAACTTGGTTCAAGAAATCTTGATCAGTTGGTGCTTTGGGACCTCCGGACATGTAGACTAGGGCCTTCCCTGCAGATTTTACTGCCCAAGAAAAAGTCTGGGGATCTCCAGTGTACTTTATCTTCACAGCATCTGCTCCCAATTCGAGCCCCACCCGGGCAGCATAGGAAACTATTTCCTTGGTTGTATCATTGGTCACCGATTGTCCTCTGGGATAGATCCATGCAATCGCCGGGATGCCGTGCTCATGGGCCTCTTCCTGCAAATGTCCAAATTCCTGAAACATCTCTCCATCAAGTTGACTTCCAAGATAAATCGTGTAACCCACAGCCTTTGCTCCAAGCGAAATCGCGTATTCAACGGAACAATTCTGCTTAGAGATTGGTTCGCCCTTTGCAAGTCCCGCCTTTCCGTTCGTTTTTACGATGAGTGGGACCTTCCCATCATAATACTTTTCTGCGAGTCCTTTTTGGAAAACAATCCCATTGAAACCGCCCTTTGAGGCAATTTCCATGATGTATGAAGGGTCTACGTTTCTGTCATTGAAATCAAGAGAAGGTCCGTGCTCAAAACCCTGATCGTAGGCCAAAAGCATACTCTTTCCGTCACGAAGAAAAGCATCCATTGATGGGTATCTGGAATGTGGCATTGTGAATAGGATGAATTAGGAAATTGATTATTTAACAATGAGATCGACTTTAGGGTGAAATGGGCCTAAATGATAAAGCACAAAACAAGAAGATTGAGTTAAATGGAATAGATCAATTTGGCCGGGGTATCTTCGCAGGAAGAGCAGAATTCGGCCTCTTTTTTGGAGGAGGGACTTTCAGACGTCGAGGGTGACGTCTCAAAGGTCTATGGAGTAATTGCCAAAACTGCTCAGGCAGTGTCAAAACAGCTTCCGTTTCGCTTCGGAGTGACTAAGAATCTGAATCCGTTCGGAGAAAGACAGTCTGAGCTAGATGTTTTCGCTAACGAATCATTTTCAAGAGCACTTCTTGATACGGGTAGAGTCGGATGGGTCGCTTCTGAAGAGATGGAGACTCCCCTAGGTGGATTTACCCAGAGGAGCGATTCTATTTCTGTCGCGATGGATCCATTGGACGGATCATCGAATATCACTACGAACAATCCTCTTGGGAGTATTTTTGGAATCTGGCGAGGGGAACTCCCTAAGAGAGGCAGAGATCTCGCTGCGTCCGCTTTCGTAACTTACGGTCCCACTCTGACAATTACTCTCGTCTGCGGCGGACGTGTGGACCAGTACGTCGAACTGCGCGATGGTGAAAATACGGGAAGATTTGCCCTTGCTTACAAAGATATGAAACTACCTCAAAAACCTGAAATTTACGGCGTAGCAGGAACGAGATCACAGTGGATTCCAGCTGTCGAACGGTTCGTTCGAAATCTGGAAGCACGCGAAATGAGGCTCAGGCATAGCGGTACATTCATCGCCGATTACAATCAAGTGATGCAGCGAGGAGGCATTTTTTCCCATCCTGCTCACAGAAGCAAGCCCGAGGGTAAACTTCGAGTTTGTTACGAGACTGCTTCCGTGAGTTTTCTGACCGAAGTTGCCGGAGGAAAATCAAGCGATGGCAAGAGTTCCATCCTCGACATCTATCCGAAGAAGCTGACGCAGACCAGCCCCTTCTATGTCGGCAATACGGCACTGGTGAAAGAGCTTGAGAATGAGATCGCGAACGGATGAACGCTCTAAATTATTAATGATAAATTCGAGGATAAAATAGAATGTCCAAAGTAGAGAATTCATCCGTCCAGCTGCAGGGGATCCCATTCCCTTACGGCGTAAGAGAGCTCGGTGCTTCGATCGAGGTTCTAAAGTTCGAGGGTGGTAAAGAATCGGAAGTCAACTCCTGGATCCAGAAAAACCCGTTCCAGAAGGAAGAAGAAAGGTGGGGAATAATCGCGAGGTCCAAATCAAAGGAGGAGCAGCTGTGCCTGACCCTTTCCTTCCGCCGAGCGCAGCGTTCCATGTTGAGATTGCAATCAGGAAGACTGGAGAAGATCGAGGAAGAGTCTACAGAGCCCGAGATCTGTGAATTTCACTTGAAAAACAAGGAGCCTATTCTTGAGCTCTACTCGTTTAGCGCTAAGCAACGTACTGGACTACTGACTTCCTTGAAAGAGGAGTTCGGAGAAGATTCCATCCAAGAACTGTATCTGACAAAGGATGCGATGAAGAGCCTCATGGCTGAAGCAATCGAGGTCTCGTCTGTCTCTCTTTCAGGACTTGGAAACCCGTTCTTCAGTGATGCAACGCTTGCCGGAACAGACCCTGCAAACTCGAAAACTTACAGGGAGCTTCTTGCATCCGGAGAGATCAGATCATTTCGGGCAAAATTTCAGACCCGAAATGACGAAGCTAGTGCATATCCATTATTGGTGACAGTGAATAGTAAGTGCAAGATTAGGTTCTTTGGTGGGCAATTGCCCGTTGCCCAGTC
>DATNHH010000323.1:0-5122 GCA_035605055.1 Nitrososphaerales archaeon | reverse complement strand
CCACTGCCTTTACTATACCGCAATTGGTTTAGAGTACGAGAAAACTGAGTAACGCTTAGCTCTCGGATTTTTTGGCTTTCTTCTTTGCAGCAGTCTTCTTCGCTCGTTTTTGGGGCTGCTCCTTCGGGGCTTCTTTGACAGCGACGGGTTTGGATTCCTGAGCAACTGGTTCAGCAGTTTTCTGCTCAGAAACTAGCTGAGGCTGGACGGTCTCCTCGAGAATCGACATCTCAGAATCCTTCTTTGCTTTCTTGGGAAGAGAAATTGTGACTACTCCATCTTCGTCTTTCTCCATTTTCACCGTTATCCTTCTAGGCGGTTTAGTAATGCCTCTCTTCCAAAGCTCTTCGTTTAGCTCAGTGTCTATCTTTATTTCGGATGATTTCATGTGATGCTCTGCGAACTCCTTGAGGATATTTACCGCCCTCCGCGTTCTTCTGTGTCTTGCTGTTATCCACGCTCGGGACAGAGGAACCGTGTACACTCTTTCGAGCTCAATTTCTTGATCTGACAATTTTAGATACCACTACTTTACTTTCAGTTTCTGTCGGCGCCACTGGCGCTGCTGAGGATGTGTTCTTACCTTTTGCTTTGTTTTCGCTATGACCCAAGTAGGGACAGGGTACGACTGTCGCCTAACTCGGAGCAAACGCTTCTTAACTCCCGAAGTTTTCTTACTCATTTCTGTCTTCTCCTTCTTATTTCCAGTTAATTTTGAATTCTTTTTTCGGTCTCTGCAACTGCCCCAGCATTTGCTTAAGTTCTTCGTCGCTGATCTGATGCCTCAGGCGACCCGAGCTTGCGAGTTGAAAGATCTGATTCTCAATGGAACCAGCAAGATCTGGCTTTACCATTCTCACGTTATTTAACCTCTCTCTAGCTTCCGTTGTAAAAACAAGCCGAAGCATTTGTTCACGAGCTGCTTTAGTTTGACGTTCTTGGTCGACTGGTTGACTACCCGGAGAGTTGTCTGCGGGATTTTTTGGTGTATCGTTCATACGATTCCGCTCCCGTTACAACCCTTTCAAGAAATATCTTGATAATCACTGAAAAGTTTACAGATATCGAGCTAGTTCGGGCTTGGTCTTGGCAAGCTCCTTCAAAATCTCAGTGCTTTGTCGATCGAGAAGACTTACTCCTTTTCCAGTCAAAATTCGACCCTTTCTACCATGCTTCGCCACGAGTCCGGCAGATTCAAGCTGTTGGATTGCTTTCCTAATGGCTGAACCACCGGCATCACGATGATGCCCAACGTAATATCCTATTTCCTTTCTTCCACCATAATCGGACTCCAGCTGTGAAACCCCTATGGGACCATGAATGTAGATCTTCCTCAAAAGAGATCCGCATCTGGTATACCACCAGTCTTTCTCAATAGGCTGCCTAGCAGCGTGAGATCCGGTCTTTGCATAGGCAGTCCATTGAGGCTGGGTGACTTGGGACACGTGCCTCAGATGATCAGCGAGTTTAGAGATTAGCAGGTCTTGGGGAACTTCGTGAGCAGTAGTCAATTCATATTCAAACCTCTGTAACTTTGAAAATAATGGTAGAAGAGACCATTTTTCGAAGCTCTATATAAATCACGATGCATGCCTAAGATTTTTTCAGGCGCTTTGATTCAAACAGAAGCATTTTCGGTAAACTCGGCCGCACTTTAAGCACGTGATGGTCAATGTTCTTCGGTTCTTCTTGCTTAGACGGTATCTAGAATTTGTAGGAGGCAGGATAAATGACTTGCAACTTCGACAAAACAGCAGCCTGAAATGACCTAATCTAACATTAAACTTGGTAGATAATTTCCAAGCGAGATGGGCGGTCGTTTCAGAGAGTTCAGGACGGCTTTGGTTTTCTACCGTCGCTATATCAAAAGCCATTCCTATCTGCTGCAATGCAATTCTTCTCCTTTTTTGCTTAATTGATTCAAGGCAACGTCGCCTATTTGGAGAAGGCAGTCTAATTCTGCCCTTTTTGCGATTTCGGAATTTTCTTCCAGCTTAGTATCATAGAAGCAGGATGGGAGGCCTGATATTCATCCAATCGTCCGATAGAAGTGTTCTTGGGCGAATCGATAACAGACTTTGTGTTGCTAGATGCTGTAGAGGCGATCTCATTTAGAACACGGGCATAAGCTTCGAGATTTTCTACAGTCTCTGTTTCCGTTGGCTCCACCATCAGCGCTTCGGGTACGATAAGAGGGAAGTATGTAGTGGGTGAGTGCATCCCCGAGTCAAGAATCGCCTTCGCCACATCGCCTGCTGAAACTCCTGTTTTCTTTTTCAGCGGTAATGCGCTGACCACAAACTCATGCATTCGCGGAGTCTTAGGCGAGTAAGGAGTGGTAAACACATCTTTGTTTAGCAACGATAGTAGATAGTTTGAAGCCAACACTGCTTGCCCTGAGACGGACTTCAGACCGTCCTTACCAAGGCTCAGGATGTAGCAATAAGCCCGCAGAAGTACCGCAGAATTGCCGTAAAATGACTTGACATGTCCAATTGTTCGAGGAACAGAGTAATCCAACGTGAATTCATTCCCAACTTTCGAAACTAAAGGTACCGGGAGGTACTCTCGAAGATGGGATCTTACTCCCACAGGCCCGGCCCCTGGACCGCCTCCGCCGTGAGGAGTAGCAAAAGTCTTGTGGACATTTATGTGGACTATGTCGAAACCCATATCTCCAGGTCGAGCTCGTCCCAACAAAGCGTTCATGTTAGCACCATCATAATACATGAGACCATTTTTCTCATGCACGATTTTAGTT
This sequence comes from Nitrososphaerales archaeon, assembly GCA_035605055.1. GTDB lineage: Archaea > Thermoproteota > Nitrososphaeria > Nitrososphaerales > CADDZS01 > DATLTL01. The sequence continues at coordinate 2,361 of DATNHH010000323.1, read as the reverse complement.
ACTTCAATAATCTCCCTTTCAAAAATTCCAAGAGTGCTAGGAACTGTCAGCATCATTCCGGCAGTCTTGTCTGTAATTACTTTCTTGACGGCTTCAAGGGTCACTATTCCATCATCTGATGAAGGAATCTTAACAACCTTGAATCCCGCCATAGCCGCACTCGCTGGATTTGTGCCATGCGCGGAATCCGGTACGAGCATTTCGTTCTTCCCTTCAACCTTGTGATCTTTAAGGTAATTGCGAATAATTAGCGCTCCAACGTATTCGCCCTGAGCACCTGCAGCTGGTGACAATGAAAAACTGTCCATTCCGGAAATTTCCGAAAGCATCTGCCCTAACTCGTAGAATATCTCGAGAGTTCCTTGAATTGTCGATTCATGTTGATACGGATGAAGCATAGCCATTTTCGGATTGCGAGCGATTCTTTGGGAAACTTTAGGGTTGTATTTCATAGTGCAACTGCCCAGAGGGTACATTCCCAGATCAATTGCAAAATTCATTTGAGAGAGTCTCACAAAATGACGAATTATCTCAGGTTCGGATATCTCTGGTAGCCCGGGGGGGATTCGTCGAATCATCTTTTCAGGAATCTGCTCTCTCAGATTTTCAATTTCGGATCTTATGCTTTCGTCCAAAGACGGGAGGGAATATCCTCGACGGCCAGATCTGGAAAGCTCGGTCAGAAGCGGCTCATCCCAGACCGCTTGATGGAAGACCATTCTTTTTTTAGGCACCCACTTTTTCTAGTTCGATGGATTTGATTGCAGACACCAATCGTTCAATGTCATCCACATTGTGAAGCTCGCTAAAGGAGAATAAGGAAACATTTTGCAAGTCATCATAGAACCTTGCCATCGGCAGTCCTCCAAGTATCTTGTGTTTGGCTAGCTCTTTTGACAGCTCAATCGAATTGGAAATCGTGTTCACACTTAGTTCACCAAAGAAACTGCCATTGAAATGAGGTGCGGACAAACCTTCTTCAAGAAATCTCTTTTTTGCATAATGTGAATTCCCGAAGATGTTCTCACCTATTTGTCGAATCCCATTGGGACCCATTGCGGATAGATAGATACTTACAGCCAGTGCGAATAACGCCTCATTCGTACAAATATTGGATGTTGCATGTTCCCGCCTAATGTGCTGCTCTCTTGTTTGTAGTACCATTGTGTAACCTCTTCTTGTCTCGCCGATTGAATGAGTCATACCAATGAGCCTCCCTGGCATTTGTCTGAGTAAAGTGGAATCGTCCCTCGTGGCAAAAATCCCCATCAATGGTCCACCAAAATTCGGATAAAGACCAAGAGGCTGGCCGTCGCCAACAACAATATCTGCTCCATAAGCGCTTGGGGGGGCCAAGACCCCGAGCGTAATCGGATTCACTCCCACAATTAGCAATGCTCCCTTTCGATGACACTTCTCTGCAATTTCGTCTAAAGAATCCTCAACTATGCCAAGAAAATTCGGAACTTCGAGATAGAGCGCGCCGACTGAATCATCTAATCGGTTCTCAAGTAAATTCACGTCTAGAGTTCCGGACTCTTGAAAGTTGATTCTCGTAACCTCAATTCCTGCGGGCACACAGTAAGTCTCGAGAACTCCGAGCCTCTCAGGAGACGAGCTCGAAGCTGCTAGAATTTTCATTCTGCCCGTGACTCTTTGAGCCATTCTTCCGGCTTCACCTAACGCGCTTCCCCAATCATACATTGAGCTATTTGCAACTTCCATCCCGGTAAGCTCACAGATTTGGCTCTGATATTCGAAAAGTGCCTGAAGCATTCCCTGACTTATTTCAGGCTGGTAGGGAGTGTAAGCTGTGTAAAACTCGCTCCTAGACAATATCTCGTCGATAATTGAAGGGACGTGATGAACCCAGTTACCTCCTCCAAGGAAGTTTAGAAACTCTGGAGCAGAATTATTTCGAGACAATTTATCGGAGACCAACTTTTCTAATTCAATTTCACTCATCGAATCTGGGATCCTTAGAGATCTGCCGAGACGTACCTTCTCCGGAATATCGCTGAAGAGTTCATCCAAAGAATCTAGACCAAGCCTGTCAAGCATGTATTGAGTGATACCATCTTCCGAGTTGGGAAGGAATTTGTGGACTACCAATTTCTTTCGGGGCTTCGATTTGAAAATTGGGGTTTGCAGATCTTATAGTGTTAACGCGTAGCCTTTCCCAACAAAACTTGTCGTCGATGATTTTTCTCAGAGTCGCAAGAAAACTACGAGAATCTGTCTTTAGTCCCGAAAGTCTTTAAAACGGTTTTTGTGACTTCAGTGCTTCACCGGAGTTTATAGCTTTGCGCTTCAAGGCGTCTTTTTTGATGGCGCTCATTTTCATTATTTCACTCCTGGCTT
>DATNHH010000322.1:0-6943 GCA_035605055.1 Nitrososphaerales archaeon | reverse complement strand
GGCTAGGACTTGGTAATAGCTGAGCCTGCTTCCCAGGCTACTCATTTCGTCATAGAAAATTCCATTTACTCCGTACCAGCTCTTGTAATTCTTAATCTCGCTCTCAACAGCGTTGACGCTGCGGGAACCGTAACTCGTGTGAACATAACCCAAAACGATAATGCCTTTACCTTGTAGCTGGCGGATTCCTGAAACATAATTCGGATCCTGTGAGTTTCCAGGTCCGCTGTTGGGATTAATTATGGCGATTATGGGGATTGAGGGATAGCTTTGTTTTATTTTGATCAATGATGCCCAGCTGCTGTCAGTTGGGTAAGTATAAAGTGGAACAACAACTCCTGTCGATCCACCTCTTGATTGAGCTGAAGCGGATAATGTCGAGAGTCCTCCGCCCATTAACAAAGCCAGGGTCATCCAAACTAATACTATTCTTCGATTCGCCAAATTGGACTATAGGCGCATAGGTCTAGAAGAATGTTATATGAGGATTGTCTAGAAGAAATCTATAGGAACAATATGTACGCACTGAAGTTTCCTAAAGCAATCGCAGCTTGAGCGATTGCCATAAAACTTTAGGGCGGTAGAGACAGCTGATTTTTGAGTAAAGGCCAAAGCCCGATTTTATGAGAATCTGAAAGAAGACCGGGAGGAGCGAATGATGATTTACGATTGATCAAAGTTGGACGAGAAATTTTCTATTGGACGATGGGCAATGTAAAACTAAAGTTTGCCCCCTTGTGGGGTGATGGATTGTTAGACGCCATTATAGTGCCTTCGTGAGCCTCAATAATTTTTCGTGAGATGTACAATCCGAGGCCCATTCCCGTGCCAGTAACAGATTTCTTGGCAAAGCGGGAAAACAAATGCGGATAAACTTGGGGATCAATGCCTGGACCGGAGTCTCGCACAATGACTATTGCGTATTGCCCTACCGCTTCAATCGTTGTCTCGATCTCGCCTCTTTCCGTGAATCTTACTGCGTTCCCAAGAATGTTAAACAGGACTTGCGCTATTCTATTTCTGTCCGCTTTAACAGTGACATCGATGCGAGAATCAAATTGCATTTGCACGTTCCTTTTCACGAATGATCGATGATCCTCCAAAACCTCCGAAATGAGCGTCGTTAGATTGAATTTCGAAAGTTCTAAACTAATAGTCCCTGACTCGATCCTTGCTATATCGAGTATGTTTTGAGCTAAATATTGCAAGCGGTATGCGTTCCGAATAATAATTCGAACTTCCTCGTTTCCATCCCCTAATTCCTTCTGCAGCATTTCTGCATTCATTAGAAGTGGGGTTATCGGCGCTCGAAGTTCGTGTACAGCAATATTAATGAAATCATTTTGATTTGCAAGCTGTTTTCGGAAAGCTTTCAGCGTATTTGACTCTCTGGCTCTTTCCCTTTCTTGGAATGAAGAGTAGGGAAGCAAACCCCTTTGGTTTTCATTAACTTTCGACGTCCTAAGTACTGAGATGAATCCGTCCAGCGCCTGGAGACCGCGGCTGTGCCGATCCTGAGATCCAATTCCCGCTGACTCTTCATTTATCAAACGAACGACATACTAATTATGATCCGAAAGTCGCAATTAAGGTCTAGAGTATTTTATTCCAATTGAAAGATCTGGTTCGCTGATTCATCTCTAATTCGGAATAGAAACATTCTTCCAGTGTTTTAGTAGCTAAGAAAATAAACCGGAAACGCTCTTTGTCTTAAAGTGATTGGAAGATTTCTCAAGAAATTCTTCAATTTTATTCTTGAATCAGAATTTTCTATACAATGTTATCTTACGGTAATATCTAGTCCGATCTTGTATCGATTCACCCATGCAATTGAAACAAGAACTACTGGAAAGAGGAGACTGGCAGCAATGCCCCCTGTGTCGCGGGAAGATTGTGCTCGATATAGAGAGCAGTGAAATAATTTGTAATTCATGCGGTGTTGTTGTAGGAAACGATTTTGCGCTACGAGAGTCAAGGCTCAGAGAATTAGCTTCGAGACAGGACCAAAGTGCCATTGCTGCTCCAAATCACCTTGCTCAGACTTTCATTGACAGAAGGAATGTAGATTCAAAGGGCAAGAAAATCCCAACCGCAGATAACATGTTCATGATGCGGAGGTTGGATTTCCAGTCTTCGGCGGAGAACTCGGACAGGAGTTTCAGGCGAGCCCTTCAGGAAATTACAAGAATCTGTGGACGACTGGGACTGGGAATCGCCGTTCAACGCGAGGCAGTGTCAGTGTATTCCAAGGCCTCCGACGAAGGTCTTATCCGAGGTCGATCAGTTGATGGTATTAGCACGGCTGCAATTTACGTTGCATGCCGTAAACTGAACATCCCTAGGTTGTTGCAAGACATCATTGAAGTCGCCGTTCATGAGGACCGGAAACAAATCGCGCCGTATTGCAAACTGCTCTTTCGACGGTTGGGAATCCACGTGTCGCAGTTAGGCGCCGTGGAATATGTAGACTATGTCGCAAGAAATGCCCGAATCAGTTCTCGGACGCAAAGAGAAGCCCTGACCCTTCTCTCTTCGATCGAGGGAAACGCCAACCTATCCGGGAAAAGACCGATCTCCATTGCAGCAGCCGCTCTGTACCTGGCTTCGAAAAAGACTGGAGAGAAATCCAGTCAGCTCCGAATCGCAGGCGCGACAAACTTGACGCCGACGACGGTACGAAAGACCGCTCTGGACATAGAGCAAATATTACTGGATCGCAGACAAGAGACTACCCCTACGAATTCCTAGGAACTCTGGATGGTCCCGTTGACTGAGACTATCCAGCAAATTCGAACGAGCAGATTCGAATCAACTCTGGATTTCGTCATCGATCTTTTGAAGTTGGAACGATCAAAAGGAAGGATTGGATATGGCAAGATCAATTCATCTCTTGTCGAGCTTGCGATTCCAGACGAGCTCGTAATTGTCGGTGACCTGCATGGGGACCTGTCAATCCTCCAGAGAATATTAGCGGACGTCGATTCCGAGCGTTTTTTCTGCAATCCAACAAATAAGATAGTGTTCTTGGGGGACTATATTGACAGAGGAAGCGACTCTTTGGGAGTACTCTTTACTCTTCTCGCCTTAAAGAACCACTATCCAGACTCTGTTATCTTAATGCGTGGAAATCATGAGGCACCAAATCGGTTTCCTTTCAGCAGTCACACCCTGCCGTTCGATATCCAGACCAGAATGCCAAATGAAAATGGATTGTATGGAAAAATAATTTCTTTCTTTGAATTGTTACCGCTTTTAACCGTAGTAGAAGAGCGAGTCGTCCTTGTTCACGGCGGACTTCCGATCCAATTTGATCATCTCAACCCAATGGCAGGGATTAGCCAGGCCAGAGGAAGCGATGAGATCATCGAGCAGATTCTCTGGAACGATCCGAAGGATCGAATATCTAACAAGAAAGACTGGGAGAAATCGAGGAGGCCATATGGATTTCATTTTGGTGAAAAGATAACGAGTAGTTGGTTGAATATTTTTGGGGCGTCGGTCCTAATCAGGAGTCATGAACCATGCAACGGTTTCAATATTCTCCATCACGACAAGGTGTTGACTTTGTTCTCTTGCAAGGAGTCTTATCCGAAATTCGAGCCCGCTTACATTCAGATATCCAATGAAAGATTGCGTTCGATCAAGAATGCGAGCGACCTTGTGGATTTCATTCACAAGCTTTGATTTTCATTAGTTCCTTGAATTCAAGTTCTGAAGTAAGCCGCCAATGGTGAACTCAATCGTCAGAGTAATGCTGATGCTGGGACTAGGAACCAGGTGCTCCAGTGATCGAATGCATAATTCCCGTAACTTGTTGATTGTACCGTTCAAGCCCCACGAAGAAACTACGATTGTAAAAGGTGTGTAACCAGATGCAAAATTATGCCCATCATATTGAACTGTCGCCAAAGTCCAGGAATCGCAGTGCCATAAGTACCGAACCAGTTGACACTTAAGGACACATCTGAAGTCGATCTATAGTATGCAACCAATGTGATAGGACCTGATGCAGTAAGAGATTCTGTATTGCTCGTGCTCCCATTTCCCCAGTGATCGAATACGTAGCTCGCATAATTTGAAGCTGTAACTTGATACTGGTCGCCAGATGTGACAGAGAATGCTTCAGGTGTGAATCCGCTTTGCACAATATTCCCTCCCGTTTGGAGCACCGTCCAGAGACCCGAGATAGGGTTTCCAGCCATATCAACGGAATCAACTGTTAATGAAACAGACGAAGAATCTATCACTGAGAGAGTTGACAAAAGCGGGAGAAAATAAGTGGGAAGGGCTGTGTAAGGCGATGGCCAGTTTCCATCTGTAATGTAGAGATAACCGACGCTTGCAGATGCTCCTAGCACATAATTCGTGTCCAGAGACGAATCGCCGTAGGACATCAGGGAAAAGTCGCTCCTCTGGTAACCGAGAGTGGAGAGAAATCCTGCATCGGGCAGCCCAGAGTTTTCGTAAATAACGATATTATCGACTGTTCCAATATAGCTGGGAGGAACCCACGAACCAGGATTCCCCATTGTCATTGAATAACCCATCGATTTCGCATAAGCAGTCAATCCGGCATAGTAACTCTCGAATCCGGGCACATTCGCCATCTGATCAAAAAATATGCCATTCAATTGATACATCTGCGTGTATCTGTAGATCTCCTGATCTATTACCGAAGTCGAAACGCTGCCGTAGCCAGTAGGAACATATCCCATCACTGTTATTCCAGCTGACCGCAAAAGTTGAATTCCTGAAACGAAATTCGGATCCTGCGAGCCACCTGGTCCGTTTGATGGATTTACAATTGCAATGACCGGTACACTCGGATACGTCTGCTTTGCTTGGACAATCTGATTCCATTCCTGCCCTGGATAATTGTAGAGTGGGACTATGACTCCGGTTAAACCACTCTGCTGATAACCGGACGATAATCTAGGTGTCAGATAGAAAGGACCAATAATTACGAAGATCAGACAAATGATTAGGAAAACTCTTCGGTACACCTATTATGGCACTTTCTTCCATATATTTGCCGAGACCTCATGAAAGGCTAGATAAATACAGATGGAACTTGACTACATGCCGGCTTTCGAACATATTGGTGCGGGGGAATTAGTGTGAAAGAGGCTGTCATTATTACAGCAGCAGGGAGCATTATTGGAGAGGGGGTCATAAAATGCCTTAAATTTGCAAACACATCAAATCAAAAATCCTCATACGAAATAGTCGCCGCTGACATGAGCGCCGAGGCAGCTGGGTTATATCGAGGTGACTATGGTGAAATACTTCCTCCACCAGATGCGCCTAACTATTTCGAAGCAATAACAGGAATATGCAAGAAATATTCGGTTAGAGCAATTTTTGTTGGTTCTGACGAGGAGCTTCTTCCGCTAGCGAAACTTGCCTCCAAAATAGAAAGAGAAACCGGTTCCAAGGTTATCACAAATCCAGTACCTGCGCTCGAAATTGGAATGGATAAGTGGAAAACATACGAACTCCTGAAAAGTAAAGGACTCCCATGCGCAGAGAGCTCCCTATCTGAAAATAAGATCGATTTCATTAGAGATCATGGATACCCCGTGGTCGTAAAACCGCGAGTCAGTCATGGGTCTGAGAATCTTTTTGTTGCAAGAAGTGAGAAGGAGCTGGAATACTCGTTGAGCTTAATCCGCGTAAGGCGTGGTGAGCCGATTATTCAGGAGTATCTCGAGGAGGACGATGCCGAGTACACTACCGGCGTCGTTTTAAGCGAACAACATGCTGCGGTGATTTCTTCAATCGCCATTCGGAGAAAATTGAAACATGGGCAGACTTACAAGGCGTTCGTCGAAGATGCCGAATGGATTCGCAGGTCTTCGGAAGCGGTGGCTCTCGCGCTCGGCGGGAATGGGCCAGTGAATATTCAGTCCAGATTTAGCGATGGCAAATCGAAAGTTTTCGAAATAAATCCAAGATTTTCCGCATCATGTCCGATTCGTGCTGTTGCAGGAGTTAACGAACCTGACATTGTTTTCAGAGACCAAATACTTCACGAGGACGTCTCGGTCCCTGAGTACAAGAAACTTGTCGCTCTCCGCTTCTGGAATGAAGTGTACGTACCTCAAGAAACTTTTGAAGCTGCTCTGAAATCCGGTTCAGTGAACGGAGACCGATCCTTTGTGCCTGATTATTTCTGAAACTTTCTAGACATATCGTCCCAGGAACAGTTTGCTGAACTTCCCGCTTATTCTCACGCAATAAATGGTACTCGAAACCATTGCGACAAATGCAGAGAAAAGATAAGCCCAGATGATATATTGAAACCCGATCAACCCGAAAAGCGTGCCGACGCAGACTACTATCATAGCGCAAACTACCGATATGGTTGCAGCAACCTTGACTTTGTTTACAAGTGTCAGAAACATCGCGTTTACGAAGAAGATCGAAAGAAATACGTCAGCTATAGAGGCCACCCTGAGAATTTGAAGACTGATTATTCCACCTCTCAAATAGTGCATGATTTCCAGAGCTTCGTAATTCAGGAAAAAGGCAAGAGCGGTTGAAGTTATCATCGAAGCTATCAAGAGCTGATTGTATGTTTTCTGCAGAATGCCTTCGACAGACCCCGAGCTCGCCACGGTCAATCTGGAGCTTGCTTGGCTTAAGCGATCGTGAATCGGCGACAAGATAACGTATGATATGATCGTTGTGACTAGAAGAATGACCAATGCTGGATCCGCCCCGACGTGGTAGGCAGAATTGAATTCTAGCGGCAACGACCCGTAATCGCTCACGAATGGATTGAAAATCCATGAAATTATTCTGTCCGAGAATATCATAAGGAAAAAGAAAGTCCCGAAGATAAAATACGGGAGAGTTTCCCACAACTGAACACCAAGCCTTGAGGGTAAAGTCTTGTCCCCGATGCTGAATGGTGCATAGAAATGTGGCGCCTCGGGTGGAG
>DATNHH010000321.1:0-3593 GCA_035605055.1 Nitrososphaerales archaeon | reverse complement strand
CCTTGAACTTTATGTTTGGAAGTCGGACTAATTCTCTCGCCAATTCGACGGCGGGCTTTCCTGGAGGAACTAGGCATCGGTCTAAAATGCCTTCGAGTCTGCTGTCTCCGGCTGGTCCTCCGCCACTCAAGTTGACATCGACAACCAAACCAACGGTAGAACCAACATCGGAGACCGCGTTTGAGATCTGTCTAGCATTTTCGAGATCATCGACTGCGACAATCAAATTGCAATATTTTGCAAGGCTCGCGAGACGTTGAGTTTTGAACCACCCGATGATCTCGTTGGCGAGCAAAATATTCGAGATTCCTGATTGGGCCATTATCTCCGCTTCTCCGAGCTTGGCGCAGGTGATTCCTGTTGATCCACCATCAAGCTCCAAATGTGCCAAGTAGGGAGACTTGTGAATCTTGGTGTGTGCCCTAAGTTTGCACTTTTTCGAACTGATGAAGTCCCTCATCGTTCGAATGTTGCGCTCGGCCGTTTCTATATCGATGACTAGGGCTGGTGTGTCGATTTCAGATACTTTCAGCTAATATCACTTTCTTGAAAAAAATAATTCTCTTAGAATAGATTTCAATGCCCTGATCAAAAGATAGGGATTGTTCACGCCCAACATCCATAACTCATGGAACTGATGATCGCCATCCTTTTGAATTACGATCGATTCGATCAATGCAAGCGTCTCCGAATCTCAATTCTCATATTAAAGTTTCAGGCAAGATCACGTATCTGTGTTCTCTTCATCCACGCAAGAAAGCTAAGACAGGTACCTTTGTTTTAACTTAAATTCCAGAACCGAATTATCTTTTTGGGTAGGTAATTTTAGGATCAATGGTTTCTTTGGATTACACATCGAAACGTTCTTACATGAAATTCCGGCGCAGTGTGTTAAGACAGAATGTACCTCGAGAGATACCTAGGGATTGAGATTGGTTGGAAAAGCAAACTGAAATAGCAATCATTGGAGGGGGATCGACAGGATCAAGTATTCTGTATCACCTCGCAAAACGGGGCGTTACCGACGTGACTCTCTTGGAACGCGGAGGGCAGATTGCGTCAGGCCAAACTTCTAGATCAACAGCACTTTTGCGATCGCACTATAGCATCCCGACGGTTGCTCAGATGGCTCGGGACAGTTACAAGTTTTTCAAAAAGTTCGAAGAGGAGATTCCTAGTTCGTGCGGCTTTCGCAAAACTGGTCTGCTAGTCTGCGGCGATACAGTGACCGAAAAAGGATTGGTAGCAAATTCCCAGATGCTTCGGGGGTTAGGTATCGTCTCTCAGGCAATAGATAAAGAGGAAGCAAAGCAAATCGAGCCATTCCTTGATGTATCAATATTTTCTGTGATAGTAAACGAGCCAGAGAGCGGATATGCCGACCCTTCGATGACTGCTAGTGCATTTTCAAACCGAGCAAAAGATCTTGGTTCGACGATTCTCACTAACACTAGGGTTTTGTCCATTAAGAAGAGCTCGTCCTCGAAAGAGTACGAGATTGGAACAAACAACGGGGTGGTTCATGCAAAGAAGGTCATTGTCGCAACAGGCCCTTGGAGCAAGGCTCTTTTCGCCAGCATTGGAATAAAAATTCCTCTAAAGCCAGTTCGACATCCCGTAGCAATTTTTCAGAGGCCTGAAGAGTATTCTGGAACTCGGACGTTAATTTTCGATTTTCCAAGAGAAGCTTACTACAAACCGGAAGGGAATCATTTTTTCTATACGGGGAGCCTCGCAGCCGAACTCGACTTTGTGGAGATCGACCCGGACAACTACGACGATACAGTTAGTTTCGATGAAATCACAAAATTCTCAGAAGATGTTGCCACTGCGCTGCCTATAATGGGGGCTTCCGGGAGATACCAGCGAGGTTACACCGGAGTTTATGATATCACTCCCGATCAGCAGCCGATAATCGACGAATTTTCTGATGCAGGCTTCGAAGAGCTTTATTGCCTGATCGGGTTGAGCGGCCACGGATTCAAACTCTCCCCGGCCTTTGGTAGAATGATGAGCGACATTCTGACTGGAGAGAAGACAACAAATTACGATCGCTTCATATTTCGAAGATCCAGGTTCGAAGAAGGCAAGCTCTTGAAGAGTCGTTATAACTTGTCCACTGTTGGTTAGCTTTTTTTTGGATTAATTTCAAGAAGCACGCACAACTGTTGGGATTCAGAGACAGATTTTCTGAATAAATGAAGAATAAATCGATCTCGCTTTCTTTATCTGAGAAAGTTCGACGTACTCGTTTGCAATGTGAGCTTGCTCCACTGATCCCGGGCCAACCACCATAGTGGGAATCCCCAGCTCGCCCCAGTAGAGAGAGCCTTCCGTTCCGAAAGCGCAAGAACCGGATTTTGAACCGGTTATTTCTTCAGCCAACCCTGTGAGGAAATTTCCCACTGGAGTGTTTAGCGGCTGCTCGCTGACAATTTCTTCCGTCGAATATCCAATTTTCAAGTTGTTGCACAATGATTCGATCTTTGACCGGATGTATCCCGGCGAGTGGATTGGCAAACGTCGACTATCGATCACGAGGCTCGTACTGGGCGGAATTACATTTTCACCGATTCCACCTTCAATTAGGGTTGGAGTTAGAGTAGTTGATCCCAAGAGATCATCTTTGCTGTTCAAAAGTTCAAGTCTAATCGAATCGAGTTCTTCTACGAACTTACAGGCGTATTCGATAGCGTTGACTCCCAGTTCGGGCGTGCCAGCATGAGAACTCTTTCCGAAGAAATTGATTTTGATTCTGTAGATTCCGCGATGCGCTCTCGCGGGTCGGAGGTCTGTCGGTTCGCCGATCACGACATACTCTGAACTGTTGGATTTCACGATCGAATCTTTGATCAATCTACGCAATCCCACGAATCCAGTCTCCTCACCGGCGGTAGCCGCAAAGACAAGCTTACGATTCAGAGTCTGGTGTTTCACCAGATTCTCGATTGATTTTACTATCGATGCCAGACCACTCTTCATGTCGGCAGCTCCCCTCCCAAAAAGTCTCGAATCCCGCACTTCTGAATGGAAAGGATCTGTCTGCCACAACTTTTCATCGCCCACTGGGACGACATCCATGTGCCCAGAGAGAATCAAGCCCGGATCTTTCTTTGTCCCGAAGGTTGCGACTATATTGGCCCTGTTTTCATCAAACTCATAAATTTCGATTTCAGAATCTGCGACCTTCATGTCATTAAGATAATCAAACAAAAATTTGGCGCACTCTCGTTCGCTTCCCTTCGGTGCAACAGTCTGAAAGCTGATAAGGCTCGAGGTTATTTTTTCAGCGGATAACATTACTCTGAACCATGTAATTTCGTTATGACATATTCAAACTTATTTCGAATGAACAGCTTGTCATCATGATCGATTTCCATTTTACGAACAGGCGAATGATAGCGTTTCAGAATACAACAAATTCGTGGGCATTTGCGTATGAAATCGTTCCATTATATGAGAACGCCGCGGCCTGCGTTAATTCTTGAGGCAACTCAATCGGACCAGTGCAAGTTCCGTAGTACACATTGTGATCATTGTTTGTCAGATTCCACTCATCATTGCAAAGTGTAGCTGAAGACAACGGAAGACCG
>DATNHH010000320.1:0-5556 GCA_035605055.1 Nitrososphaerales archaeon | reverse complement strand
ACCTTTCTAATCTACTTGCGTCCAACGAAAAATTTCTCTCAGATATGGACTGTACTTGGCTTCTGATCAAATGCATCGATCCGGACGGCGCGAAGCTTACCGAAGGATACCTAAAGGGCCCCCTAACACCGTACCATTTCTCCAAGAACTTTTACAGAACTCCCAATTTCTTAACCGGAGAGCTAAATTTTCCTTTCAGGTTCGGCGATGTCCTAAACCTGAATTCTCCTACTCCAGAAACGACAGCTCTCATGAGCATAATGGACGGTGTAGCCTTTGACTTTATCTCTAGCCTGCATGTTATGAAGTTTGGCGAGATGACCTTTGAAGTAAGCAGGCCTTGCCCGGAAATCTATTCGCAGATTCAAAGGACTGCGAAAGAAAATGGGATACCACTCCGGAAAAGAATTGGAGACATCGTGGCTCCAGGAATACAGCTAGCTTACTACATGACACCAGCGACCAATTATGTCAAAATGAAAATGCGAAGCGCCCAAAATTTGCAGAAGGTTACGGGAGGGCTTTCTTCTGAATATGCACGGATGGTGAATCCGAATATCTTCATGATGATACCAGAATGCACGACTTGGTTTGACCCGAGATGCTACGACGATTCTCCCTCCGGATCCAAGTTGGCTGAGACCGTAGATTATGTTATGAGGGCATTTGCAGATTCTAAGAAACTGGTCGGCGAGTCCTTCGAGAAGGCGAGGCAGTATCCAGAATCTGATTCACCTTTTGTCATATTTCTGTCAGAAATAGTTGAAGAAATCCAAAATCCCAAGATAGGAGTTATAGATCCCGATCCAGTGATAATGAAGGAGGAACTTGATACTGAAACAACTGTGTCTCAGAAGATTTCCACAGAGTGTAGGGCAGATATTTATCGGATGTTCAACGTTGGCGCTTCAATCAGAATGATTGACCATCAGACCTCAAGATATGGTGGGAACCCTCAACTATCAGCAATCAGGGAAGAGCTTCAGTCTGCCCTCGACGATTATGACAAGCAACTCAAGACCAAGTATGAAGTTCGTCACTACCCTCTACGGAACCTTGTTGCGATGAACCTGAGTTCGCTGCTCGTCGCTATAGAGTATTCGAAAAAGACCTCCGTCCGTCCGCAGCTTTACCCTAACTAGAGGCAGAGATGTCGAGCCTCTTGTTATTCAACGAAATCCTTAATGGAATCCCCAACTATGACAGATATCGCTCTGTAGAGGATCTTGACAATAGATCTGCGGAGCTAGCGAAGGAATTTCCTTCCATTGTAAAATTGATTGATCTCGGCAAAACTGCAGGTGGGAAGCCGATCAGCGTACTAAGGATTGGAAGTGGTCGCCACAACGCTCTTCTCTATGGATTTCCCAATCCGGAAGAACCCCTAGGGGGCTTATTGCTCGATTACTTTTCGAGAGCTCTCGCGGAGAATCACAAATTCTTGACATCAATGGACTATACTTGGTACATGATCAAATGCGCTGACCCCGACGGAGCCGAACTGAACAAGGGATACCTAGATGGACCCTATATTCCATACAATTTTGCCCTAAATTTCTATCGCACTCCCATAAACTCAACCGGTTCTATGGTTTTTCCCTACCGATACGGGAGCATTCTTGACGCTAATAGTCCGACTGCCGAGACTCTCGCCATGATGAAGATCATGGATCAGAATGAGATACATTTCATGTCCGGATTGCATGTACTCAGATTTGGGGGTGTGACCTTCCAGGTCTCTGAACCGTGTCCCGAGTTATACTCTCCTTTGCAAATGATAGCAAGAGAATCTCACATTCCGCTGAGAAAACGTCCAGGCACAATGCTGGCAGAGGGCGTGCAACTCGGGAGACACCTGACCCCCGCGAGAAATTTCATTCGCGCGAAGCTGACTGGACTCGGTCCGCTTCCAAAGATTTCAGGTGCAAGGATGATTGAATACGAACGATTGATCAATCCAAATTGCTTCGATTTAGTTCCAGAGTCGTCGACCTGGTACGATCCGCGCTGTTACGATAATTCGCCGAGCGATACTTCACTCGGAGAGGCCATCTCTTACGCATCGATGTTGGAGAAAGAAACAAACACATTCATCCTGAATAACTATAGTAGGATTAAATCTCACCTTAGCGCGAGGACCAGATTCCTTGAAATGGTAGAAGATGCCGCGGATTCAATTTCTACTGGTTATTACAACATATTCGATCCTCCAATAGAACTCTCGGAAAAGGATCGCAAGGAAAAGGTAACAGTTGCACAAGAAGTCGAGATCGAAGGGCGCGCGGACATTTACTATTCTCCTTGCTACGTCAGTATGATGATTCGAGCAATTGACGAACAAGTTAAGCAACAACGCGGAACCGATACAATTCTTACAAAGGTTAGGGAAGACCTTTCGGTCAAGTTTGAAGAACTGAAGCAAGCAATCAATTCCAAATACGATTGCAAGCATTACCCTCTGAAAAATCTAATTAGAATGGACCTGGGAAGTGTCCTCTACTCGGCTTGCTACGCTATAAAGAGAAACGCATCGTTTCAAATGTGGCATTGAATAGGCTTCGATAGATTATCAAAATCTCTCTTGATTAGTAGGTGTTTCGTACTAATCCTTAAAGATTGAGAAACTTTTCGTCATCCCGCATGGTAGGTTCGGAGCTCCTTCTTCGCTTAGAAGACGTCAGCGTAACTTACCGTTCGGTTGGAGGTAACGTTCATGCGTTAAATGATGTAAGGCTTCAGGTAAAGAAGGGAGAATTTGTCGCAGTAGTCGGCGAATCTGGATCAGGGAAGAGTACTTTGGCTCATGCCGTAATGGGTTTGCTACCTCCAACATGCCAGATAGAAGGAAAGATAATCTACAAAGATTCTGATCTCACTGGTCTTTCGAATAAGAAATGGCAACGGTTTCGAGGCATTGAAATCGGTATGATTTTCCAGGAGCCGACGAGTTCGCTAGATCCGATTGAGAAGGTCAAAGGACAGCTCTATGAAACCTTATTGAAGACGTTGAAAAAACCTAGCGAGGGTGACCAGAAAAAACTCTTAGATGAGAAAGTCCTAGAGTGGCTAAGGAAAGTTAGAATTTCCGATCCCGAAAGCGTCGCCGAGAGATACCCATTCCAGCTTAGCGGCGGAATGGTGCAGAGAGTTATGATTGCAATGGCTCTGTGCCTAAATCCTTCATTGGTGTTAGCTGATGAGCCTACAACCGCGCTCGACGTGACAACTCAGGCGCAAATACTCAAGTTGATGAAGGCTCTAGTGCAAGAAATTGGAACTTCGATAATTCTCATCACTCACGATCTAGGAGTTGCGGCTCAAGTAGCCGATAGGATTTTAGTCCTATATGCGGGTGAAATCATGGAAGAAGGAACTGCCGCTCAAATCTTCCTGAATCCTCTTCATCCATACACTCAAGGTCTTCTCAAATGCTATCCAAAATCGGCAACCGCCAGTGAAAAGCTCGAGACCCTTCCCGGTTCAATTCCCGATCTTAGAAGCGAAATAAGAGGCTGCAACTTCGCAGACCGATGCGCTCGCGTCACTCAGAGATGCACGGAATCAAAACCAAAGTACGTGGAGGTGAATCAAGACCACTATGCAAAGTGCACCCTATTCTACTGAAAGCAATCTCGTCCTACGAGTTAAAGATTTGAAGAAATCTGTAGTTTTGAAGACGGGTTCTAGCGTTAGTGCGAAGAAGGAAATTGACCTTGTTTCGGGAGTCTCATTTGAGTTAGGGCAACGCGAAACTCTAGGTGTTGTCGGCGAAAGTGGTTCGGGCAAGACTACACTATTGCGAGCACTTGCTATGATCGCTCCTCCATCCTCCGGAAGAGTAGAGCTAAACGGTAACGTAATATTCGATAATGGAAAAGTGCAAAAGTTCCGTCGCGGTCAGGTTCAGATGATATTTCAGGATCCCGACTCTTCATTGAACCCTACGATGAAAGTGAAGAGCATCGTTGCGGAACCGCTGGTTCCGATGAAACTTGGGAAGGAAGAAGTCAGGGACAGGGTCGATCATGCGCTAGAGAACGTTGGAATCGGGGAGGGACTGGTGGAAAAGTATCCTACCCAGTTGAGCGGAGGTCAGAAACAAAGAGTAAGTATTGCGAGAGCGCTTGCACCGAGTCCTTCTTTGCTCCTATTGGACGAGCCTACTAGCGCGCTTGACGCTGCAGTTCAATCCCAAGTTCTGAATCTCCTGAGGGACTTGCAATCCAAGCTTAATCTTGCGTTCATATTCGTTACACACAATATCTTCGTGGCGAGGTACATGTCAAATCGCATAGCGGTCTTTTATTCAGGACAAATCAAGGAGTTGGGTCCAGCCGAGAAAGTCCTCATAGAACCACTGCATCCATATACCTCGACCTTGATGGCCGCTTTTCCGATCCCTGATCCAAATGCTCGAAACATTCTGAAAAGCGAAATCATCGGAGAAGCCCCAAGTATAATTAATCCACCTACGGGCTGTACCTTTCATCCCCGCTGCCTCTATGTAGAAAACAAATGCTTGACCGAGGTGCCGGAGCTCAGGAACATAGGCGGAGATCGATATACAGCATGTCACTTTGCTGAAGAAATAGCGAGTGGAAACAAAAGCGTTACCAGAGCTGGACCAACAGTCGAAATAAGTCCTACTCAATCAAAGGATCAGATAAGCGGGTTGCCCTAAGTCTAATTCCCTCGCGTTTCCACATCAAACAACGATAAAAAGTTCTCGCGACATTTTGCTTAGCAAACGGTTTCCGCCAGGTGTTATGAGGACTTCATCCTCTACAAAAAACACTCCTTCCCCCAATTTCTTCTTTCCAGAAACGATTCCGTATACAACCGGCTCGTCGTAAAGACATGGCTCCATCGTCATCACCATTCCCGACTCTAGGATGTCACTGGAATTTGAAGCAATCCTTGGCGTCTCATGAATGTCCAAGCCGATTCCATGTCCGATGCCTTCGAACAGTGAGTACTTTACGTGGCCACCCTGTTTGATATTATCCATAACAATGTCCCAGATCTTCCCACCGCTGGTACCAGCCTTCATTTCTCGAACACCCAGCTCCTCTGCCTCGCGCGCTGCCTCGAACAGCTCCCGCTGTTTTTCGCTTGGATTTCCTATGCAGAGAAGCCTCGTGATGTCCGAGAAATATCCTCTATATCGGAAACCTCCGTCGAGAATGAGAACGTCCCCTTTTCTCAAGCGTCGCTCGGTAGGGCGAGTGTCGCACATTGTGTACCTTTCCGGTCCAGCCCTAATGTTCAAGAACATTTTCAGTGGCATGTCTTCACCTCCCCCATTTAACATCCCCTTGTAGACCTCCCTCGCAACTTCCTTTTCGGTCATACCTGCCCTTGTTTTTGAAAAAGCATTCTGAAACGCCGCACAAGTGATCTCCGAGGACTTTGCAAGGTATTCGACTTCTAACGACGATTTTATTTTGCGACACTGCCACACTATTTCACCGGCATCAACGAACTTGCTCTTACCGAAAACTCGACGTAACTCATCAATCACCTCGAGTGAAACAGCGATGTGTAATCTCTGTCCCA
>DATNHH010000319.1:0-4006 GCA_035605055.1 Nitrososphaerales archaeon | reverse complement strand
CATAGTATTTTTAGAATAAGCTACTGCCGTATAGGCCTTTGCCCTTGCGACGTCTGCGGTGTGGATATCCGCACCGTCCATTCTAGCAAAAGCGACCGGTGCTCCTGAACTATCAACGACATAGATCGAGACTCTGACGTGAAGTTGATCCGCTTTACGCTCAGCTTTCATTATCATGTCTTGGGCTTTTGCAAGAGTCAGGGACATTTGTAGTCAACACTTGAAGTGTAGTTTTTATCACTTACCTCAATGTCTCGTAGTGAAGGAAGAATGCAAAACAAGAAGTCTGCTAAATAGAAAAAATATCCAATTTGAATCTATTTGACTAGCACGTATATAGCATAGTCATACTGCAGGAGAAGTATGCGAGATTAGCTTGGTTGAGACTAGTTCTGTTGAGCATTCCATCAGCAAGCTAAACCTCTTCCTGACCGGTGGCGGATTATTTTTCTTCATGATTGGAAGCTACATGTCTCTTGCGTTCAGCTCCCAATCAGGTTTGCTTTATCCCGGGCAGTACTTTTTCGTTTTTGGAATAATCCTTTCCTTCATTGGAATAATCTCAATATTCTTGAAAACCGATTTCTAGTTTGCGATATTTTACAAACTGGGATTTCTAGTTAAAGCACTCCAGTCCAAAGCTATTTTTGAGAATCATTGAGGTACGTAGGTCTTTTCTTCGCACCTGAAAATCTTGTTGAACAGGATACGTTTGTTGAGATCAGAGAAAAACAGCGTACAGAGAAAGTCAAGTGATCAAAGTTATCGTACCGATCTTCTGACAAGAGCCCAGATTATCCCGAGTTCACTCGCTGAAATGCACGTCATTGCTAAAATTGAAACTTCATGGTTGAGACTGAACAAGAATGCGATGGAGTACACGAAGATTGGAGCTAGCAAAATCAAAGATGAGATTGCAAATGATTCCATGAGGCGTTTGATATCAGATCCAGCCATTATGCTAAATCCCTCCTGGCTGATACCGCTGCCCGCTATCCCATCTTTCCTCCGGGGTTTGACGAAGAAAGCAATCTCGAAGATGCAGGCAGCGATCACGGAAAGAGCTTCGACAAAGGGGATGAAAAGAGTAAACTCCGAACTCACGTGCTTCGAGAGACCGATTGCAAGCAATGTGATTGGAACCGGAACGTAGGTGAGACTCGCAATGATCGTCTTGGCATTGATAATTGTCCTTCCCCGAAGAGGCAGCGAGAGAGTGTAGTCAAGACCGGAGCCCTCCGTGTTGAGGAGAGTGGAGCAGATCATGATTGTGAAAAAACACCCCAGGACTGTGGCAATTATCATCGACGTTGCTCTCATTGAGGGAAACTGGACTGTCACCACGGCCAGCGTGATTACTTCGAAGAGAGGAGTGGCGTAGAAGAATGCTAGGGAAGGATTCTTGGACGCGAGTCGGAGATCCTTCAAGACGTAGGCAATGAGAGGCTTCTGAAGTCTAAGCGAGAAATCAGTAACTTGCTGTTTAGCTTGAATCATCCCATACCCATGGGTTATCGTCGCAACCGATCGAAACGTCCTCTGGCCGGCGAAAAATGTGAGAATGAAGTAACCAAATGTAGAGATGTACGAAAGGAGCGGAGGAACGTATCTTGGCACGAGAAGTACGACCCTAGGCGGTAGTGGAACCGATGAGTAAAGCCCCGGATAAACAACGTTTGTGATTGCGAGGCCCAAAGAAAATGGATGTAGCACTGAGAGTACCAGACCAATCGGCTGGGTGATGCTTCCTAAAATCGCGCTTGCGAAAAAGGGAAGTGCGTAACTTATGAAATTAAACAGAAATGCGATACTCATTGCAGCTATACCCCACGTTATCAGAAACAGAGTTCGTCCTATCTTTGCAGTGAGAGATCGTCCTCCCCGAGTTACGTTCCGGTAAAAAATCCCTGAAAACCAGAGAGCGATCGCCATCGCGAACACTATGTTCGCGAGAGATCCCGCCGTCATCATCACAGTTGCGATCAATGAGTGGGTCAGGAGAGCAACGGAAAAGATCTGGACCAAAGTCGTCGTTACAGCAATGTAATCGAAGGTTCTGATGAATGAAAGCAAAGCGACTAACGAGAAATCTTGATCGCTCAGCGGCAAAGAACGGAGAAGGGTGTAGGATTCTCCGCTTGAGAACGAGGGTAGTATCTGAAGTGAGAAAAATACAATGTAAGCGAGGCTGATGGCAAGACTGAGGGAGATTCCGCTTACAAGAGCTTCAGGCGTTGGAGCCACGATGTATTCCAGGAACGGAAAGAATGCCCCGATAGTTCCGAGAACGGCAAATGCAATCTTACTGGTCCTAGCGCTGCCGATAGTCCTATCGAATCTTTTTCTTAGATCCTGACCATGAAGTCCATAACCAGTACTCGATCCATGACTAGTTTCGATCGAACGATAGGCGACCTCACGATATGGATAGCGGCTAAGCTTCCAAACTTCTCGAAGTTTCATCGAATGCAATCATTTCCCGACGAAGAAAGCCTCTCTCAACGTCCGGATTGTTTCCTGTATCTCTTCCTCCTCGTGTGTTAATTTCAGAAATACCTCTTCGAGTGTGGCTGGTCCGATGGTCTCTTGATCCCTTCCAGAGCTAACCGCTATCTCCTTGGCTTTTCCCCGAAGTTCGTCCAGTGAACCCTCGGCAACAATTTTGCCCTGGTAAATTATTCCAATACGGTCACAAACATGCTCTGCAACCTCCATGATGTGGGTTGAGAAGAGAACGGCACCGCCGGTTTTCTTCGCATGGAGCGAAATGATATCCTTGACTATTCGGCTGCTTCTCGCATCCAATCCGTTTAACGGTTCATCAAGTAGTAACAAAGGTGGTTCGTGTAGTAAAGCGGCGATAAGCGAAATTTTTTGCTTGGTGCCCATTGAGAGAGTCGCGATTGGTGAATCGTAAAACTGATCCAAACCAAAGACTGGAGCAAGAGCTTTGATCCTTTCCGACGCAAGTCTGGGATCTGTTTTCCGGATGGAAGAGATGAACTCGAAAAAGTCCCGAGGAGTCAACGAATCGTAGAGGGTAGAGTTTTCAGATACGTAACCAATTCTTGACTTTACTCCCAGCGGATCTATGGAAGGATCTTGTCCCATGACTCGAATCGAGCCAGAAGTCGGAGCGACCAAACCAGCGATTATCTTGATCAAAGTACTCTTGCCTGCACCATTTGGCCCCAGGAGTCCATAGATTTCCCCCGGCACTACGTTAAGGTCTAGATTTGAAAGGGCCTTGACCTCGCCGTAATCCTTCGAAATTGACTTTGCCTCAACTATGGGGGCATACTTCAGAGTAGACAAGGAGTATCCGTCTTGAGAGTCCATCTCCCTCTGGATCTTCAATTAACCTTGAGATTTGCAGATCTGGAGTTAGAATTCTACGATAAAACATAGTTTAGAAAAAAAGAGATTCGTGGCAGCAGTTGTTACTTGCTGCCAGCAGTGTTGGTTCGCGCGAACGGCCGTTCTCGAACCAGGTCAGGCGATCAAGGTCCAGAAGTTGTGTAAGTCGATGTGATCGTCTCGGTAGTGGTGTAACCAGACTCCGACACTGTGTAAGTATAGTTCTCTACGAAAGTAGTCCCTGTAATCGTGTAGGTCGTGCCGTTAAGTGAGAAGGTAGTCGGACCGTAGACCTTGCATTCGAAGGTTCCGCCAGAAAATGTGAAAGTGGTTCCGGTTAGAGTCCCCGTCGTGCCTGTTATGACTATGGAAGTTGCAGAGTAAGTAGAAGTGTACCCAGTAAACACCTCAGTTGTTGTATAAGTTGTAGTGACATTGTAACATCCAGAAACTGTTTGTTGAGTGGTGGTTTGAGTGGTCTGAGGAACCGATGAGTTCGATGCTGTTCCCATCGTCGTAGTATTCGAAGACGCAGCCATACTTGTGCTTGTATTCGTCATTACAGAGGAAGTGGTGGTAACCATGCTCTCACTCGTTGAAGGAGTACTCGAGGTTGAGCTAGTCTGCGGAGGAACCGAAGACGTTGTTA
>DATNHH010000318.1:0-7052 GCA_035605055.1 Nitrososphaerales archaeon | reverse complement strand
TGGCCGAGGGCAATCTCCCCTGCGAGAAGAAGTAGTATCAGCGTTACGATGGCAAGGTAGGTACCCGAAGTCCTGATGCTGGGAATCCAATAGAGGAAACCCGTTAACGAAGCGATTAATGCTGAGATGGTTATAGCTAAAATGGGTGAATAATGTCCAATTGCAAAATAGACAAAAAGATATGACCCAATACCGTACGCGACTCCCGGCCCCAAATTGATTATGCCCGCGACACCGTAGCTCAAGTCCCAGGCCGCTGCGAAAAGGGCAAAGACGAGCACGAAAATCATGGTGCTAAGCAAAAATTGGTCGTTGGAAAGAAGTGGCAAGATTGCAATGGATCCATAGAATGCGATTCCAAACGCCAAAATTATTTTCGAGAACCTCAAACTCTGTCCTTCGCTCCGAACAAACCCCGTGGTCGTAAGAGAATAATCACGATGATCAACAAAAAGACGAGCACATCTGAACTGGAAGGAAAGATTACTTGCCCGACCGTTTCCAATATTCCAAAAATTAATCCACCAACAACAGAGCCAATTACGCTTCCAAGGCCCCCAACTATTACGACGACGAATGCGTAAATTAATGGAAACCACTGATAATCGGGATAGACGAAGGTGATGGGAGAGAGCAGTGAGCCAGCTAGTCCAGAGTATAACGATCCGATTCCGAGGGCTACTGCGAATATCCATTTGGAATTCACACCGAGACTGAGAGCCGCTTCGGAGTTTTGGGAAACCATCCTCATTGCTTTTCCAAGCTTGGTCGACCTGAGAAAAATGGTAGTTCCGATAGCAACAGCGATTCCTACAAGAGCTGCTAATAGAAGCTCCGTCTGGAAATCTACGACCCCTCCGATGACGATGTATCCCTTGACGATCGACGGTGTCGGAATAGCAGTACCGCCCCAAATGAGTAATGAAATTTGCCCCAGTATGATTGCCACCCCGAAAGTTAGCAACATCACCCGTGCAGGGTCATTCGAGACTCTGCTGATGAGCCCAACCTGAAGAACAAAACCCAGAACAAATGTTATTCCGGCGGCGAAGGCAAATCCAACGAGTGGCGGATAATGAAGTTGACTAACAACGTAGAATGTGAGAAACCCGCCGAGCACGTACATGGTCCCGTGAGAGATGTTTAGAACGTTCATGATTCCTAGGACGAGTGATAGTCCCAACCCTACCATACCATAAGCGAAGCCGAGAAGTACTGCGTTTGCTGTTATCTGTTCAAGAAAGTCAAGTGTTAATGGCACCAAGAACAATTCAACACTTCAAATCGATGTGAATTATCTTAGTGTAGAGTTAGCCGAAATTTAACTTGTACTAGAGACATGAAAAAATTGGAAAGTTGCGAAAAAAATCAGAAAGGGGATTTCTAATCCCCTCATTTGCTAAATTAGGCAGTCGCATTATAGCTTGCTTGGGCAAAGCCGCTCGGAGTGATGACCTCTTCTTTGCCGTTTTGGAATTGGGTATACCAGAAGTTAGGTATCCAGTCGTGTTGAGAATTGAATTGGACCGTTCCGGTCGGACCGACGAAATTCGCAGTTTGTAGAGCTGAAATTATCTGAGTCGTGTTTGTGAATGTTCCAGCCTGCTTCAGAGCCGTCGCAAGCATTTCTACCGCACTGTAGTCATTAGAGACGAATGAATAGTATGAGGAACCCATTGCTTGTTTGTATTGAGTTGCAAGTGATGAACTCACACTGTTGAGAGGCTGAGTCGAAGTACTTGCTTCAATCTGGAAAACAACGCCGTTTAGCAATGTGGCGTCTGTTGACATCAAGTATCCTTGGAATCCTGGATCCGCAAGAGCACCGTTGCACATGTACAGGATCTTAATCCCTGCCGCCTGGGGGTTTGCCTTGAGCTCTTGGATGAAAGTGCCTGCTCCCGAACCCGTCTGGGCGTCTATGACCATTGCTGGTTTTGCAGCGACAACTGACGATACAGTCGTGGCGAAATCGGTTTGACTCAAAGGCACGAAGGTTGAACCTGAGACATTAATTTTGTCAGCGGAGGCTAGGTTTGAAATGTTCTGGAATATCTCATGAGCAAAGTCCAGATCTTCTGCTACAAAATATATCGATGCAGGCTTAATCACATTCGATGTGAAGTTCATCACGCTTTCCGCGTAGCCGGTGTCTGTGGTTGAGATCCTGAAGAAGTACTGGTAGCCGGAATAATCTGTTGATAGGTTCTCAAGCAGATTGTTGTTGCTTGCAGTCGTCATGATAGTTATGATGTGGTTCTGAGATAGAAATGGGAATAAAGATTCAGCATCGCCAGCATATGTAATTCCGATTAGAGCACTGACGTGATCACTCAGCACTAGCGTGTTTGCCGCAGCCGATGCGGAAGGAACTTCACTGGCAGAGAACAATTGCAGCGGATGACCATTAACTCCCCCAGCTTCGTTTATCTGGTTCACAGCAATTTGCGCCATATGGATTGATTCATTGGCGAAACCCGCAACTGCACCCGTTTCATCCTCCATGATCCCGATATTGTATGGAGTTCCAGTGGCCGTACCGTTCGTCGTCGATACAAGGCCAGAGCTTGAGACAATCACTGAGCTACTGCTGGAAGTTGATACAGAACTAGACGTCGTTGTAACTACTGAGGAGGTAGACGTCTGCGTCAATGCAAAGACTCCGGCGGCTAGGATTATTATGACAACTACTACGATAACAACGATGACTGTAGACTTCATTGTAGGACTGACCTCTAGTTAGGCAATATAAAAACTTGAACGATTTTTTCAGGCTCAAAATTCGATCAAAAATTCTGAAACATTTGGATCGAGCGTCGTTTAGAAATCAAGCCAGATTGAAAAAGATTGGTTATTCAGGGAATCGGTTCTCATGATGATAGTTCGAATAGACTATGTCTTGCTAAAAAAGAACATTAAGCTCTGGTCAGACCTGTCTGTCATGAATTGGACAGAGGATTCCTTTGAACCCGTGAAGATGGAACAGGTCTTTCGGTATATTGATAATCAGTTCTTCATGAGAGCTGCAACTATTTCGCTAAATGGGAAGCTTCACAACATCCCATCTAACTTTGTGAGGATTGATGACAGGATATACTTTGATGCAGATAACGCATCAGTCAAAATAAAAAACATTCAGCGAAATGGAAAGATTACGCTAGTCTGGAACAGTGGAAAACCGTTTTTTGATTCCAGGGGCGTTATGATGAAGGGAAACGCGAAGGTCATTCAGGACAAGGATCTAGAATGGAAGGTGTACGATGCAATTAATGAAAAGAGCTTCGCCGGATTAAGATCGTCCTACACATACTATCATCGGCAGCCCTTTCCGCGAGTGAAGATAGAAGTTGAACCACTCGAAATGTTTGCATTTCATTTTGAAAAGGGAAAGCCAATAAGGGGAATAAATACGAAATAGAACGAGAACCAACCAGCTCATCAAAATTCATTCTCCGTCCGTTGCTAAGCTTAGTCTAGATTCGAAATTGAAATCCGAAGAAGAGTGTACTTCACCCGGTTCGCTCCTGCGGATCCGAGCTGAGGAAAACGGGTCCCAATCGTTTGCCTTTTACAAAGATGGGGCTATTAGACTCGCCGAACTGGAGAGCAAGTCTAATCGCCTTTCAAATTCTCTCGCAAAGATGGGAATAAAGAAAGGCGATAAGATAGCCATCATTTCTCACTCAAATCTGGAGTACCTGGTGTGTGAATTTGGAATTTGGAAAACGGGTGCAATTTGTGTCCCAATCAACTGTCAGCTAAAAGCTCACGAGTTATCCTATCTCCTCTCCCAGAGCGAAACCGTATTGGCATTCGTTCACAATAACTATGAAAAGGAATTCTTGGCATCGCAAACTGGCAGTATCAAGAGAATTCAACATTACTTACTAAACAACGAGGAAAATGAAGCGAATAACTCGATTTTTTCTCTGATCCAGGAGGAGGATGATTCAATACCAACAGTAGAACTCAGCTATTCCGATCCGTGCTGCATCATTTATACGAGTGGCACAACCGGGGCACCAAAAGGAGTAGTGTATGAAA
Organism: Nitrososphaerales archaeon; assembly: GCA_035605055.1. Taxonomy (GTDB): domain Archaea; phylum Thermoproteota; class Nitrososphaeria; order Nitrososphaerales; family CADDZS01; genus DATLTL01. Next base: position 3,008 of record DATNHH010000318.1, on the reverse strand, counting down.
ATTATGGGATCCTCCCATTACATCAAGAGACCTACGTTCAGCAGATGATGGATGCGATTGGCCTCGGCCCGAGAGATACTACTTACCTTCCTTTCGCTCTTTATCATATTCTTGGACAGGTCCATGTCATTGGAGCTTTGAGAAATGGTGGCAAGATCGCACTAACAGATAGATTCAGCGTAAGCCAATACTGGAATGATGTTAGACGGTACGATGCAACAGTCCTCGTTCATCAGGGTGCTTCAATCCCGCTTCTTTTGAAGCAACCCAAGTCAGACAACGATAAAGCTCACAATGCACGTTTGTCTGTTGGAGCAGGAGTTCCAAGCGAGGAGGTATGGCGAAATTTTGAAGCGCGGTTTGGAGTCAAGATTTACGAGCACTACGCGCAAACAGAGGGAGCTTTCTTTGGGGCTGGGACGATGCCAACGAATCGTGCGGGAACTATCGGGTTACAGTATCCTTCTGCTAGGGTCAGAATCCTGGATGATAATGGTGTTGAGACCGAACCCGGAAAACCTGGCCAGCTAGTTTCTCGCCTAAAGTCCGAGTTTGCAAGGAAACATCCTGAGAATCTGTACTATAACGATGTGTCCAAAAGTCTTGCCAGATTCACGGAAGATGGCTGGTTCAAGAGCGGTGACATTGTTCATGTTGACGAGGAAGGCTATTTTCATTATGTAGGGAAGGCGGAGGCATTTATTCGATATCGCGGGGAAAATATTTCCCCACTCCAGATAGAGGCAGTCTTGTCAACTCATCCACTGGTTGAAGAATGCATAGCTGTAGGAATGCCGAATCCTGAAATGGGTGGCGATGACATTAAGGTAGTCATATCGATAAAGTCAGGCGTGGAGCTTTCTCCAAACGAATTGATCAAATGGTGTGAACCCAGATTTCCAAAATTCATGATTCCCAGATTTATTCAGTTTGTAGATGAACTGAAAAAAACAGAACAAACCAAGAAAATTGTACGCAGTGAATATGCAGCGAACACAGACAGTACTTGGGACAGACTACACGAAGTGAAGGCGAATTGAAGGAAATCTTCGAAGCCAATTCTGTCGCTGTCGTCGGTGCGAGTCCAAATCCTGACCGGCCTGGTTTCACTCTGATTGACTCTATGAAATCTCATGGGTACAAAGGCGGCATCTTTCCCGTCAATCCAAAATACAAAGAGATTCTCGACGTAAGATGTTACGATTCGATTAGCAATATCCCATCTGACGTCGATATCGTATTTTTCGCGATCGCGGGAAGCCTAGTTCTTCCGATGCTGGAGGATTGTAGGCGGAAAGACGTGAAGGCGATTGTAATCATATCAGCAGGATTTTCAGAAGCATCCGATAAAGGGGCTGAACTCGAACAAAAAATCCTCGAAAAGTGTCGCTCATTGGGAATCAGACTCCTAGGTCCGAACACTACGGGATTTGTATCATTCCCCAAAAGTCTGGTTGCAAGCATAAACCACTTTGACCACTGGACCGGGGGAGATCTTGCTATTGGAGGTCAAACGGGCATCTTCGCTGGCGCTTACATGGACGAGATAATGTCCCGAAGATACCAGCGCCTTGGCTACGATCTGAGCGTCAGTCTTGGCAATAAGGCCGATTATGACGAAGTCGACTTCATAGAATACGCGGCGTCACTTTCACATGTTAAGGCGATCCAAATTTATCTAGAATCCATAAAGAGACCACTGGAGTTATTCGAGCTTGCACGACGTCTCAAGAAAGAACAAAAACCTATAGTGTTTTTGCGGGGGGGCAAAACAGAAATGGGCAGGCTGTCGACTCGCGCCCATACCGGATCATTTGGACAGGATCCAAGATTCGACGATAACTACCTAGCACAAATTGGTATAATTTCTGCCGTTGACATTGAAGAATTCTTCGACATCTCAAAAGCAATATCATTCCAGCCATTTCCGAGGGGAAGAAAGATCGGAGTCGTAACTATGAGCGGGGCAAACGGAACCCTTGCCGCTGATGCAGCAGACGAATTCAAATTGGAATTTCCTCCGTTCTCACACGAAACCATCGAGTTTTTGAAAAACCAGATTCCTCCAGATCAAAGATTAGGAAATCCACTTGACATCGGATTTGCCCTTACTTCCGGGAAAGAGATTAGAAGGAAAACGATGCAAGCCGTGATTGACGATCCCAATGTTGACTCTCTCTTGGCGATAGATTTGGCTGTCGCCAACTCTGATTTTCCAGAGGTACGGAATATCTACGACGAATTAGTCTCGAAAGGAAAACCAATTTTCCTCGTACTTCAGGGAGGAAGTGTGAAGGAGAAATGGTTAGCTGAGCTAGAAGGTTCTCGAATACCGGTTTATTCTACTCCAAGGAGAGCTCTCCGGGCGATCCAAGCAATGTGTCAATTCATTAACGCGCCTTAACATCTAAATAGAATAATTAGGGGTCAGTTTAATCGTGTCAGAAGTTATCAAGAGAAGAAGAAACTATTCCAAAATTGCTCTAAGTCCTGAACAAGCAAGAGATTTCCTTGACTCGCAGATTTGGCTCAGACTTGCAACTCTGGATTCGAAGGAGCAGATTTGGAATCTGCCGACTCAGTTTGTTAGGTTGGGCGATTCTGTATTCTTTGACGAGAATCCAGAATCCGTGATACTCCAGCACATTGAGCGGAATCCTAACGTATGCGGAGTTGTTGACACTGGTTATTCTTATGACGACCTCGTCGGGACGATTATTCAAGGACATGCGAGTTTCGTTCAAGAAAGAGAAACGATCGACCAAATCATAAAGTCGATGACAGACAAATACAAGACGCTGACGGATAGGCCCCCAGTTCAAGATTTTTCCAATCGGAGATTTGTCAAGTTGAAGCCATACAACGACTTTGAAATCCTCAGTTGGAATTTTGGCAAAGGCCATCTGTGAATTCTTGTATCGTCTTAGTCCAAGATTGAAATTCGATTTGAGAATGGACTGAACCGATTTTGACCAGCACAGTTCTTGAGAGACCTCTTGAAATCACTA
>DATNHH010000317.1:0-10519 GCA_035605055.1 Nitrososphaerales archaeon | reverse complement strand
CCAATGTGGATTTGCTCGCCGATGTCCAAATCAACATACAACTATGACCACTTTTCGATAAAGCCGTATAGCAAGTTATACGACCAGTTCTTGAAGATACTACCGCTGGGATCGAAGGCCCCAGACTTTAGCTGCGTAGACGTGGATGGAAAGAGAGTCAAGTTATCAAATTACCGGGGAAACTTTTTCGTTGTCTTGGAATTTGGCTGTATGACATGCGCACCAGCAATTTTGCAGTCCACGACGTATCCGCACAGCCTCTCGAAGTTATCGAAGCGCTTCCAGGGGAGAGGCGTGGAATTTCTGATGGTCTACACGAGGGAAACTCATCCGGGCGAAAACATTGGCAGGCACAGGAAATTCGAGGAAAAATTAGAGCATGCGAAGAGATTCCGAGAGGAGGAAGGCGTCGAGCTCCGGCTTTTAGTTGATAGCCTCGACGGCAAGATCCACAGGAAATATGGTCTCCTTCCTAACATGATTTACATATTGAACAAGGAAGGGCTGATCGTCTACAAGTCTTCGTGGACAGATGCCGTCGAAGTAGATGGAGTTTTAGAAAATCTCCTCCTATGGGACAGAGAGGGATTTACCCCGATGGACTCTGTTGCGGTCGTCGAGAAATATCACTTTATCCACGACACAAACCTTGACGAGCGAAAGCGGATTTACGGAAGAGCCGGATCAGGAGCGATTGCGGATCTCAAGAAAGAAATTGATTTCCCGATTTAAGATATCGTAAAGTTAAGGGACAGAAAGCCGGTATCTCAATTTTCACAACGTTATGTATGGATTATTTCTTTTAGGAAGGAAACCAACCCCGATCAAGATACTTCCTAGAATTGCAAGCAACAGTCCCCCAATCTTAACGTCAGAACCGGGTACGCCGATATACGGACAATTATTCCGACATATCGAGTGCGTCGAATTTCCAGTTATTACTAGAGTGCAAGGATCCGAACAAGCGTACTCTTGAAGATTGGCCGTGACTGCGTAAGCATAAGTTGTTACGCCGAGAGAAAGGAAAACCAATCCGAAGATTACAACTCCCAGCCTCAAACGATAGTCGGAATCGTTATCAGAAAACTCATCCCAAAATTCTTTTCGCCGTTTTCATTTACCATGTTTGTGCAGAAATTGATTTAGCGTTGTACATCCCTTAACTTCTTCTCGTCTTTAGCAATATTTGGGAGTCGCCTCTTCGCTAGTGAAGCCGGGATTATCGCGACCGTGTTAATGCTGGCAAGTACGAATGCGACGAGCTGGAATCCTGTTATGAATTCCTGCTTGCCGACGAGGATGCTTCCCTGGATCGAGTAGCTCTGTATGAGAGTGTTGAGAGTACCGTACGGAATAACGAGGGTCATCAGCAATATCGCCAGTCCGAAACTCAGTGTATCACCGACGTTGCTCAGAGTTATCCGGAAGCCAGACGCAATTCCTCTCCGGTTTGCCGGGACAGATCCCATGATGGAACTGATGTTGGGGGATACCCACATGCCTGTTCCTAGCCCGAGGAGAGCGAGCGCGAGCAAAACAGTGGAAATATCGGTCGTGGCGTTTATGAAAATAAAGAGAAAGAACGCGACGCTACTGATGCTGAGACCCGTTATTACAAACGCCCTAGATCCGTATTTATCCGATAGTCTTCCAGAAATCGGAGCGGCGATAATGAAGGTTGCATCGAGCGCGAGCAGACTGATGCCCGTGCGCAGGGGCGTGTCTCCCACAATCACCTGTAGATAAAACGAGACCATGATCAGAATCCCCGACCACGCGATCGCATTGAACATCATTGCTAGCGATCCACCGGCAAATTCTTTGATCTTGAAAAGTTTCATGTCAAGTATCGGCTGAGCCGACTTTGGTCCGCGAAGCTCGTACCAGATGAAAAGCAGCAAGAGGCCGATTCCCACGGCGAGCATCTCGAGACCCAGCTCGTACTCTGCAAGTCCGAAGCTGAGGTAGGTCATCGAAAGTAGCAAGAGGCCTAGACCACCTGAAAAAGCGAAAAAGCCGATCCAGTCCATACTCCTGTATGTGTCTCTAGTCGAGATCTCTTTCAGCCGATAGTGTGCCCAGACTGTCCCGAAAATTCCAATCGGGATGTTGATGTAAAACAATGCCCGCCAGTCCGTGATTGAAAGAATGACTCCCGATAGGGTCAGCCCTGTAATCGATCCCAATCGGAATGCGACGCTGCTCATCCCCAAAATTTTTCCCAGTTCGTTTCTCGGGGTAGCGTCGGTCAAGATTGCAGCAGCATTTGTTACAATCATGGCAGCGCCGACGCCCTGGACCATTCTCGATCCGATTAGTTCAAGCGAAGTGAAGGAAAGCGCAGCGAGACCCGAACCAACTGTGAACACGATAAAGCCATAGTTGTAGATCTTGACCCTGCCCACAAGGTCGGTCGTTCGCCCGTGAGGAGCAGTCCCAGCGTGCTCGCAAACAGGTAAGCCTGGCTGACCCAGATAACGTCGGCGACGCCAGCGTGGAGCTGCTCTGCGATCGTGGGAAGGCCCACGAGAACTATTCTTGCGTCGACTCCGGCCATCACTGTGCCGACTGTCGTAACACTGAGAGCTACCCACTTGTACTGAATTCTTGTCAAGCCTTCGGTTGCCAGAAATTGCACTACGACGAGTGCAACAAAATTGACAACACAAAACGAAAGTTTTCAGGGTTTTTATCCTATTCCAGACGGAGCCGCCAGAACCCGCTCAATCTGAAAATCTGAGAAGATTATGGAACATTCTAGGAAACACGTAAAATAGTCAAGGAAATTTGGCAGATTGCAAAGAGGCGGACTTTTGTGACGTTTGAAAGCTTCCAGTGGGTTCGTTACAACTCTTACTCGCTTCTTGTAGCGGGGTATTGCAGTCTTGTTCTTCTGAGCTACGTTTACTTCGGTCTACTTTTTCAGTACCAGGAAGGTCTTGTCTCCCTTGCGCTGATTCCGCTAGTCTATCTTGTCGGTCTGAAAAAACAATCATTGAGGGACTGGGTGCGCTTTGTGATATTGATGCTTTCATACGAAGCACTTCAGGGAGTAACCACTTCCCTCGTCGCATCACGGGGACTTTTCTCAATCTATCCCATTGATAGGATGCTCTGGGGAGTGAACCTCACAGGACAGATTCAGAACTTTTTCTATTCTAACATTGTTACGTACGTCGCCACAACTTTTTACGGATTGCATTTATTTCTCGTGGTTGTACTTGCCCTGACTCTCTGGTTTACTAGGAAGACACAGTTCAAGAGCTACGTTTATGCCGTCGTCATATCGTCCTATTTCTGTCTCGTTGTTTTTGTCCTGGTTCCCACTTCTCCACCCTGGTACCTCGGAGTTGCTGTAGATCTACTCCAAAAACCCGGTGCAGTCCCATCTAGTGTTGCACCTACAATTTCCTGGATTGACGAATCGATTATTCAATTCGTTGCTGACAAGTTTGCCGCATTTCCCAGCATGCACGCAGCATACGCGGTGCTGTTTGGATATTACATGACGAGGGTGAGACGATCCTTCGCTCTTTTTGCGATCCCGGTTATGATAGGGATACTTTTCTCGACCCTGTACCTCGGCCAGCATTATCTTCTAGACCTGATCGGCGGAGCTGCAGTCGCACTAGGTTCGATCGCCATCAGCAACCGACTTGTCAGGAACCTAAAAGATTCTACTGCTACTGAAAATATGCGAGCTAATTATATAGTAAATTCAAATCGAAACCAGGAATAGGTAGTTGAAAAGTTTGATAGTTGTTAACAATTTTTTGTATTGAGGATTTAGTCGAAAATATTTTTGTTCCTAAGTGTAATTCATAACCAGTCAACGAATTAGGAAAGACATCGTAAACATGCGGATCTGACTTCATCAGTCCGGAGAGCCCATATTTCTCTGCTCTTCAATTGTCGAAGCATCAGCGTAAAGTTTCATGTTGTATGCAAGAATTATGCCACTGACAAGCATTAGATACGGGAGAAAACTTCCGATCCCGATGTAAAACCGGGAGCCTTCACATATATTTCCCATAAATGAAGTTAGTATTGTTCAAGGTCAAGAACTGTGCCGTCAGAAAAGTGCCTCCTAACCACCCGTACGAGGCTTGGCATCCTCGCTATTATGAATTAGGTTAAGTGGGAGAAGGCAGAAATGCATCAAAGCTAAATCGAATATCCAGAATCGATTTAGGCAGTCCGCGAGAGAAAATCCTCCATTGTTCTCATGTACTTTTCTTGCTCCTCCCAAAAAGTTAGGTGAGAGCTTTTCTCGAATATTTCAAGTTCCGATCCCCTTATTCCCTCCCGGAGAACTTGCTGGACCTTTGGCGTGACTTCATCGTAGCGACCGCAAGTTAGGAGCGTCCGGGTGTGGATATTCCCAAGTTTCGGAGTTACATCCCAGTACATGAGATTGCCAAACAACGTGAATTCGTTAGGCCCCCACATCGTCTCGTAAACCGGCTTGCTCACATTGTCCATCGCGTACTTTACTTCGACAGGCCATTCCGGGAGCCTGCACACGTGTTTTCGGTAAACCACGTCGATCGCCTTCAGGTACTCTGAGTTTTCATAATCACCCTCGGACTCGTATCTTTCGAGTATCTCGATGATATCTCGGGGCATCTCAGATTTCAATCTAAGCATTTCGTTATAGACAAGAAGAGTTCGCGAAGCTCCTCCAGCCGATGTCAGGCTCCTGAGAGCTTGCTGATATTTTAGGGCGTAGGAAATGGCGAGGAAGCCGCCCCAGCTCGATCCCCATAGGTGGAACTTTTCCAGTCCAAGTAATTTTCTAAATTCTTCAAGCTCCTCAACGTAATTCTCAACGGTGAACAAAGTCCTGTTCTTTGGATGGTAGGATTTTCCGACGCCTAATTGATCGTAAAAGATGACCTGATAACCTGACTTTACAAGATCCGCCATGGACAGGGTATAATCGTGGGGCACTCCCGGTCCTCCATGCAGGCAGAGGATCTTCTCGCCGGTATCTTTTCCAAACTTCCTGTAAAAGATACTGTGATCGAGCACAGTAACGTATCCTTCTACTGAATCACTCATTATTCCGCGCATACCGATTCGAGCTTTAATCATTTTCCAAGCCGCGATCAACAGTAATTGGCGAGGGCTGGTTTGTGAATTGATCCGTCACGCAGAATTTCTTTTTGAAGAGTTCCGGTTCTTTTAATACAAGTTCTTATTGATTCATTAAGAAAAAATTTTGGTCTTGTTCAGAACTCGGATGCTTGTTCTTTGTGTTAAGTCCCGTCTTGGTGACGAGTTGTTTGAGTAATTTCTCGTCTTCAGGCGAGATAACAAATACGACATGCGATGAAACCATATTCTAGAATATCCAATAGGTATGGTTCCTCAACCTAAAGGAAACACAGATCTAAGTGTAATTTCTAACACATTTTAGTATGAACAGACTAATGACAGAATTGAAACATGATTGCCTAAGAATAACCGTGATCATACCGTTCCAAAATTTCTTCTAAGGAATTTTGGTGAAACACTTCATGTCTTTGACAAGACGAACGAAGGCCATTTCCTTAGAAGATATGATGAGGCGCCTGCATGGGAAAGAGGCATTGAAAGTAACGCAGTTGGTGAATTTCTGAAAAGACTTGATTATGAAGGCAGTAGGTCGATTAGAAACTTTGTTAAGAATCTCGGAAATCCGTCAGATGCCGATAGGCAAACCATAGCGTTGTTTTCGATGGTTTTGGCTTTTCGAAATCAGGCTTTTCGCAACTTGCTAGTAAGACAGATTCAGAGCAATTACCAGCACATAGTCGCTGATCCAAGACTCGATGAATTTCGGGCGAGACTGAATAGAGAACTTGCAAACAATACGTTAGTGCAAAAAGTTTTGCATGAAGCCCCACAATGGGCTTTACTGTTATACAGAATGAACTGGAGCGTACTCGTCAATAAGACAAGACTTCCTTTTTGGATTTCAGATAATCCTGTTACGGGGTACGACTATCTGTTCGATACAAGGGAACACCCCAACGCCTTCCTTAATGCGAGGGGCATCATGGTACATATTCCGTTAAGCAAAGACGTTCAATTGGTTGCAGCAGATCCTGCGGCTTATTTCAAGCCCAAACCTGTTCAAGAGGTTTCTAGTGTTAAAGATATTCTGCATTGCAACAACATTCAAGTTGCTGCTGCGACAAGATTCATTTTTGCGTCGGAAGATTCGACTGAGATTATCAAACGAATGATTCACGACGAAACTGAGCACCAATTTACTAACGAATACTTGGAAAGCATGCAAGAATCCTTCGGTCAAAATGAATGACCGATGAGCGGCAGCGAGAAACTGTGTTCCTCAACCTGATGAGCGGATTTTCCTGAAATCCGTTATCATGACCAGTTTGGTCATAGCAACTAGATTCTAACTTTTAGGGCGCACAGAGTTGCACTGAGAGTTCTTCGGTACAGAATTGTCAGCGAAGCCGACAAAGTCTGGTCAAACGCACTCGGCTCAAATTGCAAGGCACCCGACTTCGCTTTGTGATCTTGGCACCGCAAATAGAGAAAGTATCTTTTAGGACTAAGAATTAGGGCGGAAAAACTAGTTTTGTGAAAACTCCAAGGTGCCCAGCGAACGCCGTAAGGCGTATCGGCAGCAGAGGGTATTATTCCCCTTCGCACACGTTTTAGCTACGTTCAAGCTCTGTTAGCTCAGAAGAGCTCGTTTCAAGCTCTGTTCAATTCGAACGTCATTCTTCTGACTGTTACCAAGACTCACTCAGATGCCGCAATTTCAGCCAGCGACTTGTTTGTTCTTGCCGAGAAGTCGTAATCATTTGCATCGTATCCCTTGACGGCATATTGGTCGCGGTGTTTTATGAAAAGCCAGGACTCTTTCATGCCTCCGAATCCCTTCGTCCGCACCAGGGCAAAGGAGCCCTGCAACTTTTTTCCAAACAAATGAAATTTGAGATTTCCTTCTTTCAGTCCCTCTTTCATGACCGCATTCCCTTTTTTTGGGTCGGTGATTTCCTCCCGTATGCCCTTTGTGATTTCCTTCTCTGCGTTGTAAGTCCCCTCGTCCCAGATCATCACAGCCCCTGCCCCGTACTCTCCGCTAGGCAGTACCCCTTCAAAATCTCTGTACTCCATTGCGTGGTCATTAGTTGGCATGGCAAGCCGTCTCACGCTGGGATCCAGCGAAGGTCCCTTTGGAATCGACCACGACGGCATCACGCCTCCTATCTCAAGACGGAAATCGTAGTGGAGGGAAGTTGCCTTGTGCTTCTGAACAACGAAAACTAGAGGCTTGGAAGCAGACATGGCACATTTGGATCGCAGAGTAATAGAAAAGAATCTCGCATGGTCGGTTCGCGGTTAGTGATCTCATCTGGGTCGTATGAAATTTCGCACTGGGACTAACGAATTGATTTTAAGAAAGTCCTGTACTTTATTTCCAAGAAGAGAATGGACGCCTATGATGTTGTCATAACAAAGCTCGACGTGAAGGAATTCGACTCAAAGCCGGTTCCCAGAGATGTGAAGCTAAAGATCCTTGAAGCCGCAAGACTGACCGGTAGCGGCATCAACAGTCAGCACTGGCGATTTATTCTCGTACAGGACCCGAAAAATCTCCGGCAGCTAGCAGACGACAGCACCTCGGGGAAGTGGGTTCAGGGCGCCAATTTCGCCGTCGTAGTATTGACCGATCCTAAACTGGGCTTTCATCTGATCGATGCGGGAAGAGTAACGCAGGATATGCAGGTCGCCGCGTGGAGCTTCGGAGTTGCATCCAGATTGTATACGGGGTTCGATCAATCCAAGATGAGAAAAGATCTTGGGATTCCCGCAAACCTGGAGGCTTCGATTGTTGTCGGGTTCGGTTATCCAGCAAATAAGATCACCGGGAAGATGAAAAATCGCAAGCCGCTCGAAGAAATTGCCTTTCTTGAAAAATTCGGAAACATGTTAGAGCGATCCAAGGTAATTTAGGATCAATCGGTATCAGTCGAGAGAGTTGACGGTTATTGCGAGACTTCTAGGTAAAGCCACACGAACTAGATGGGCCGAGAGCAACTGCGGGATTTATTACGTAGGAGCGCCCAGAGTCTTGGAGTGATTGAAATGTCTCAAGATTTGCAAGGCCTGGTCAAAGGACTGCACCACATTACACTCGTTACTTCAAACCAAGAGGTCAACCGTCGATTTTACACCGAGATTTTAGGGCTGCGGCGCGTGAAACTAACAGTAAACCAGGACGATATTTTCCACAGGCATTTGTTTTATGCCGACGAGAAAGGGACGACCGGTAGCGCCATAACTTTCTTCGAGTGGCCTGACCTGCCGAAGGGACAGATCGGGCTGGGGTCTCCACACCACCTCGCATATACCGCGCCGAGCATTGATTCTTTGCACAGGTGGAAGTCTTGGCTTGTTTCGCAGGGAGTCTCTGTCACAGGTCCCTACTCTCGTGATGGCCGAGTCTCGTTGTACCTTCGAGATCCTGATGGAGTAATCGTCGAGATTACCGTGCCCGACCCGAACCAAGAGGTATCGCAGGAATACCTAGATGAGGCAGGGCGGAATCCTACAAGCGTGACTTCGATAAGCCCTGAGATGCGCCTCGTTAAATTCAACCACGCGACCCCCGTTGCAAACGATGCGCACCTTACAACGATGTTCTTTGACAAACTTCTTGCGCTGAAAAATCCCTTTACGAAATCGAACCCGGATCAGGAGGGAACTGCGATCCTCGCGATCGGGAACGAGGAACAGCCGGACTTTATGCGGTACCTCATTTCAGAGGAGGCCTCGCACGGCTTTGTTGGAAGGGGCAACGTCCACCACATCGCGATGGCCGTTGAAGATGACAAAGATCAGCAGAAGATCATGAAGCGCCTCAACGACCTCGGAATAAACAACTCCGGGATAATCGACAGGTTCTGGTTTCACTCGCTTTACTTCCGAGATCCGGACGGCAACCTCTTAGAGATCGCAACGAAGAATCCTGGATACACAGCAGATGAGCCGTTTGAAAAACTTGGGACCAAACTGGTTTTACCTCCTTGGGAAGAAGATCGACGGACGGATATCGAAAGAGTACTCAAAGAAACAGATAGCAAGAATTCACAAACGTGGCCGCCGCAATATCCGAAGGTTGGAACTCCGCCGGAATCGCTAGTCGTTGCAAAGGTTGCAAAGGTGAGGGAGTCCAGATGAGCACAAGGCAGATAGATTCGGAACTGGGATTCATCCACAGGTTCATTCCGGCAAAACGGGACGACGCTAATACTCTGCTGGCTCTCCACGGCACCGGCGGGGACGAGGACGACCTGCTCTCGCTTGCAAGAATGATCGACGGAGAAGCCGCTATACTGAGTCCGAGAGGAAAGGTTCTGGAAAATGGGATGCCGCGATTTTTCCGACGTCTCGCCGAGGGTGTGTTTGATGTTGAAGACTTGAGGTTCAGGACCGCCGAACTCGCCGATTTCGTTTCAGCGGCTTCGAAGAAGTACGGCTTTGATTCGCGTTCGGTCGTTGGGTTGGGCTATTCCAATGGGGCAAATATTGGAGCAAGCTTGCTTCTCCTCAGGCCGGCGACCTTGGAAAGAGCGATTTTGTTCCGGACGATGCTTCCGTTAAAGCCTGAGAAAAAGCCGGACCTATCGGGAAAGAAAGTGTTCATCTCTGCGGGACGATCTGACTCGATGATTCCAAGGGAGGGTGCGATCGCTCTCCAGAAGATGCTGGAGGATGCCGGTGCACAAGTCACCATGAACTGGGAGGATTCGACGCATTCTCTTGTCAGCGTCGAGGTCAGAAAAGCAAAGGAGTGGTTGCATAATTGAGCGAGAAAGTATTCGGTTCGGTTGTCTATGAGTGCGAGAGGTGCGGAACGAGGCAGTCACTGGAGGAGTTGCTCCAGCTCCCCGAGATAAAATGCATCAACTGTGGGTACCGTGTGTTGAGAAAGGTCAGGCCTCAAGTCGTAAAGCGGGTTGAAGGGATCTAACGAACAAACTTTGGTGGTAGTTCTAGCACGAGCCCCTCTACGAGTTCTCTGGAGCGGTACCTTATCGTCAGAAGAGTAATTCCAGCTGCAATCTCTAGTTCCTTTTGAGTTATCCCGCTGGATTGCTGGACACCGGCGACATACAGAGCAGTTGCTGCCATCACGGTCGGATTCTTGCCGCTAGATACCCCCATCTCTGTCGCGCGCCTCAAGATTTCGAGCGCGACCCTTTCAGTTTTCTCGGGAGCTCCGACGCGTCTAGCGATCCCTGTAAGCAGCCTCCTTGGGTCGACAACCGGGATGCGAAGATCGAGTTCGCGAACGATCACCCGGTAGCAATTGGACAGTTTCGATCGTTCAATCCCGCTGATCTCCGAAACTTCTTTCAGCGTACGAGGCGTCTCGGTTTCTCTTATCGCAATGTACAGTGATGCCGCAACGATCCCGGAAATGGTGTGTCCGTGAATCAATTTTTTCTCAACCGACTTTCTGTAAATGTATGCCGCTTTCTCCGTGACGGAACTA
>DATNHH010000316.1:0-15814 GCA_035605055.1 Nitrososphaerales archaeon | reverse complement strand
ACTTGAGCACTGGAGGTTCCTTTGGAGAAAAAAAACTGGGCGGAATGTTAAACCGCTGCGGCGTGCCACCAGGAAAACTCGCAGCTGATCTTGCGGAAGCGGTTTCAAAACTTCCGAGCTCGCGCTTCAGAGGAATAATGGGCTACGAGGGAGGGTTGCCGGACTATCCAACTTCCCAGGAAAGTAACTCCGTTGCTAGAGAATCAATCGAGCTTCTGGTTAGAACAAGGGATGCTATCAAAGACCGGGGTATCGACGTAGGAATCGTGAGCTGCGGCAGCAGCACTTCGTACAGGGTAGCCTCGGATGTTCCGGGGATTACGGAGCTCCAAGCGGGTTCTTACATCCTAATGGACACTTACCATCACAGGTACAGTCCGGAATTTGATTATGCGCTGTGGGTTGAAGCCCAGGTCATCAGTCTGCCGAATCCACATCGAGCGATTCTGGATGCAGGCGGTACTGCGATCAGTGGAGACGCTGGTCTTCCAGGTCTCAGAGTTCCAAGAGCTGGACTGAAGGTCGTCGAGCTCGACGCGGAACACATCCACGTCGAAATGAATCCTGGTGCGCAACTAGCTAGCGGCGACAGATTGCAAATCGTACCGTCAAACATCGACACAACTACTTGTCTCCATGACAACTATGTGATAACGAGAAAAGGGGAAGTGGAGATGCTGGCCCCCGTGGCGGCGCGCGGAAAGTTTCAGTAAGAATCAAGCTAGCGACAACGATTAGTCTCAAATGAGTTTTTTTCCACTGGGCTTGTTCGACGGTGCGGTTGAGCAGTGTTGTGAAAAACGTCTGCTTTGTTCTGGGACCAGATTATGACCGGCCTGCGAATTTTCTGATAAGCGTCAAAAGGACGGCTGTCGTTCTGACGCGTCTTCAAGTATGAAAACCCAGTCGCCATCCTTTGGTGGGATGTGTTTCACTGCGCTTTTTGTCGAGAATTCACCGGCGTTACTAGATTCTCCGGTTCCTGGATTGTACCACCACGCCCTAAGTTTCGTTCCCTTTAGTTTACTGTGATCGACCGTAATCGTTCGTGCGTTCGGCATGTAGGCAATCAAAGTGCTCATATCTTGTGAGAACGAGGCTGAGAGAAAGTCGAGACCGCGGAACTCGCCCAGTCCGTCAGTCACAACCTGATGCTTTTGATCCGGAATCAAGTCGTACCACTTATGCGGTCCTAACAACCGCCCCCAGCGCATCATGCTGAACGCACCTGGAGTTTCCAAACTTGACATCCAACCCTTGGCTGAAACATCTACCGGAAAACTTCCGAAGATGTGACCGAATCCACCGCAAAGTACAGACCAATATGCTTGACGTCGAATCTGCGCAGGCGAAGAATTGTGCTCACCCTCGTAGGTCGATTCTATCAAGAAAATTGGCATCGTGGGTTTCCTGTAGTACTCGATTGTCAGTTTTCTATGCACGATCCCGTATGTGTAGACCGCATCAAAATCAACCCACCCACCGGTCGAAAACTGGTCCATTGAGGAGCTTTCCGGCTCGCATTGGGCTGTCATCAAGTGTCTACGGTCGTGCTCTTTGATCCCGAGCGCAATCAGGTCCAGCCGTTCAAGTAGGCCTGGCGCAGATGGATTACGATCAGCTCCTATCGACCAGAGTATGTTGTCGAAATCAGCGTACCTTTTTCCGAGATAGGCACCATATTCAAGGCATTGACTTAACGAGGCCGCTAAAATCTCATTGAACCAGCCTTCATCTGTCCCTGGATATCCAAGATACATGGGAGCAAGAAGTACCTGGATGTTGTATTGGGCTGCCTTATTGATCACCCAGTCAACATGTTCAAAGTACATCTCATTTGGAGCGGCAAAATTGTTTGGAATCGAGAATGGCTCCACGCCGTACAGATTCTCCGGTGGTTTATCTGCAAACCAGTGTTCTAAGATATTCACAAGAACGGTGTTGAACCCCTTTTCTGCACGATTCTTGAGGTAAGTTTCGACATCTTCCTTGGTAGCTCTCGCAATCAAAGACCATGCAGCTTCTCCCTGCAAGAGGAAAGGTGAGCCGTTCTGATCTACCAAATACCTCTTATTATCACTGATTTTCAGGGGGTACTTTGCAGAGTGCAACATACATTTCAAAAGTGCAAAGAGAATTTAACTCACTCGCTCGCCGAGCGCTCAAAGGCTCCGGCAAAGCTTACTACTATGACGAATTTGTCTGAAAATCAAACCAGGCGGTCTCTAGAAAAATGAAAATCGAAGTTAGCACGGTTGCACTCGTGCCTTACTACGGTCTCTTGGATGCCATGAAGGCATGTGCGAATCTCGGATTCGCAACATTCGAACTCCCGGGTGACAGACCCCACGCGTGGCCGAGGGATCTCAGAAGTTATGAGCGACGACTGATAAGGCGCTATCTCGAGAACAATCAATTTGAAGCGGAGATCATCAGCATAGATGGTTCCTATCTACTCGGACCTGGGTTATGTAGTGAAGATGAGAACGTGCGTAATGACATCTTCACCTACATCAAAGACTTGATCGAACTGGGTTCTGATCTGGGGTGCTCTAAATTCATCATGGTTCCGGGGCGTCCACTGATAACCACTCCCAAAGCCAAGGGACGAGAGCTTGCAGTCAGGTCCCTTGGCGAGTGTACGGATTTCGCGAAGGAATATCGAATGACCGTGTGTATTGAAAACTCGCCCCATCCGACCGGTTACCTTGATACACCGGAAAATTTGATGAGTATGGTCCAAGACGTCTCTGCAACAAACTTGGCGGTACGCCTAGATCCGTGTCATTGCAATGTTTCAAAAACAGATTTTACAGAATTCTGCAACACGTTCAAAGGAAAAATCGCAAGTGTTGGACTACACGACAACATGGGAGACGCAGATTCCCATCTTCCGATTGGGCTCGGAAATGTAAAGCATTTACCAGCAATCCAATCCCTCCGTAAAGTAGGTTATGACGGGAGCTTAACAATCGAGATTTTGCCATTCGAGGGCTGGCGAGTTGAGAAGGTAGAAGCTTATCTTACACAAAGCAAGAAGATTGTAGAAAATCTGCTCGCCGATCCGATGCAAAGAGATTAGACAGTATCGCAAACATGTTTGATTAGTTGTAAGCGCGGGAATACACGCGCAAGGGGAAGGGGACTCCGAGCCACTTTATTTGAAGATCAATAAGAAATAAAGACTCACCGTTCAACGACTCCGGTTGATTTCCTTTGAGAGAAGCGGAAGAATCGAGCATCCCTAGAGACATTCTACTTTTCGGTTCACCGCAATACGTACCTTCCAGGCGTGAATTACGCGCAGGACCTTTGTCATTAGTCTTGCAGGACGGAGCCATCCGCTATGTCAAGTTCGGGGAATTTGAGATCGTCAGGCGTATCTACATGGCTCTGCGCGATCAAAATTGGAATACGGTTCCTACAGTCTTTTCAGACTGGAAGTACGACGTGAAAGTCGATTCATTCGATATCTCCTTTGTGGCTGAAAATCGTCAGGGTGCCATAAATTACAAGTGGCATGGATCGATCGTTGGTGATAGCCAGGGAAAGATTACCTACTCAATGTCTGGATCAGCACAGTCCGATTTCAAGAAACGGATTATTGGTCTCTGCGTGCTTTTTCCGATAAGAGAGTGCGCGGGACAGCGCGCGACCGTGTTGAGGCAAAATGGCGAGAAACTGCAAACGTCATTCCCCTACAATATTTCTTCCCAGCAACCTCTTCCCGGCTTTGATGACGTAGATGAAGTGAACTATCTTGCAGATGGAATCCCTGTTTCCGTCAAGTTCGACGGAGACCAATTCGAGATGGAGGATCAAAGAAGTTTTACCGATGCCTCGTTCAAGGTCTACTCCACTTGGAACAGGGCTGCTGTTGAGGGAGATTCTGTTGGTGTAGGCGAGAAGTTTAGTCAAATGATTTCAGTTTCAATAGGCTCGACTGAAATTTCACAAGCTCGGATTACTTCTCACGATCCAATCACAATTGAGCCACAGACTAGCGAATCATATTTGCTACCCAAAATAGGACTTGGAGCTTCTTCGGTGGACAAATCACTCACTGAGAACGAAGCAATACTTCTGAGAAATCTGCGAATGACACACCTGCGTTGTGACCTTGATCTTTGCTCCAAAAACTGGGATGCTATATTGAATCGAGCGTGCCTACAAGCAAAGCAGCTCGGTGTTAGCCTTGAGCTAGCTCTATTTGTTAACTCCAAAGAAGCTAAAACTGAACTAGAGATATTCAAACTGGAGCTCGAGAAACTTCAACCTTCGGTCTCATCGATCCTCGTCTTCGATAATGGTGAGCCCGCTACTAGCATTCAGTCCCTCAAAGTTTGTCGAGAACTTTTCACAAATTACAAGTCGCACCCGAAAATTGGGGGTGGAACGAACAGAAATTATTTTGATCTCCATTTAGCTCACCCAGCGTTTGAACCAAAAGATCTGGTGAGTTATTCTGTGAATCCGCAAGTGCATGCTTTCGATGTTTCTTCATTAGTGGAAACACTCGAAGGACAATCTTGGACTCTGAATTCTGCACACAAGATTTATCCGAAAAGTCCTGTGGCAATAAGCCCTGTAACGCTCAAGCCGAGATTTAATCCGGACGAAGTGGTAGCGGAGTCGAACATTGATCCTAACAAACTACCGCCCCAAGTGGATTCTAGACAAATGTCATTGTACGGAGCGTGCTGGACCGCCGGAAGCATAAAGTCATTTGCAGAGTTCGGGGCTGACTCACTTACTTACTACGAAACTGTTGGATGGCGGGGAGTACTTGAAACGGATAGTGGTCCTCCTATGCCTGTGCAATTTTTCTCGAAGCCTAGAATGGTGTTTCCTCTTTATCACGTTCTGATTGATGTCTGCGAGAATGCTGGCGGGAGAGTTGTACCGACAAAATCAAGTAGACCACTTTCCGCAGACGCGTTTTCGATTGCTGGAGACAAAGGGCTCAGAGTAATTGCGTACAACCTCACGTGGCTACCTCAGAACGTGTCTTTGCGAGGGGTAAAGGCTTCTCAAGTTAGAATGCGACGTCTCAGCGAAGAGAGTGCAACAGAAGCGATTTCTAACGCACTTGAATTTAGGAAGAGAGTCTCCGAACCTGTCAAATTAACTGAGCCTGGAATTCTCAATCTCAGCTTGATGCCTTACGAGGTCGTCACTTTAGATTTTGAGTAATCCGTGCGGTAGGAAAGCTTTAACCGAGATATCATAAGTGTCCAAAAATCAGGTTACACAGTTGTTGATTTCCCCAAAGAAAAAGTCAATCGGGTATTATTGTATCCCTGACATGAGAAATGCCCTAACTTTAATCCGGCATGCAAGAATGGCGGTAGACGCCGGATTCAGCATGGTCTGGGTCGCCGACCATTTCCATCCGTGGTTTCACACAGAGGCACACGAATCCAATGCGTGGGTCTGGATGGCAGCCGCCATGGGTGAAGTAAAGGATGTTCCATTCGGAACTTTCGTTACGGCTCCGATTCTCAGATACCATCCTGGTATAGTTGCTCAAGCTTTCGCGACGATGCAATCGATCTACGGCGATAGAGTGATCCTGGGTCTGGGCTCAGGCGAAGCGATGAATGAAATGCCCCTCGGTTACAAGTGGCCATCTGTCAAGGAGCGAAAGGAGCGGATGAATGAAGCAATCGAGATAATACGCAGACTGTGGGGCGAAGAATTTGTCACATACCACGGAAAGTACTACTCCCTCGACGGGGCAAACCTGTACATGAAAGCCAATATTCCAATTTATCTCGCTGCGTTTGGTCCGAAAATGGGTAAGCTTGCAGGGAGAATTGCTGACGGACTGATAACATCCGTCCGACCCTTCGAGTATTTCACGAACACTCTTTTTCCGGCAGTTTCTGAAGGAGCAAAGGCTTCTGGTAAGACTCTCGACGATATTACTAAAGTTCTAGAAATTGATGTTTCGTGGTCAGACGATTATGAAAGCGCGATTGCCTCAACCCGTCGCTGGAAAGCCGGTTTGCTTCCGAATCTGTTCGAAGATCCGATTGCGGATCCCCGAGTAATTGAAAAGATGGGACTGGACAGTGTTCCTGACAAAGCGCTCGAGGAGATCTATGTAATCAGTACAAATCCCGAGGACCACATCAAAAAGATCGAGAGTGCTTTCTCGTGTGGCTTCGATCACGTATGCCTCTTCAGCTCTAGCCCCGATGAGGACAAGACGATTGATATGTACGCTAAGAAAGTCCTGCCGTACTTTACGCAACGTTCGACCTCATAATTTAGGATGTTGCTCGTAACGAAAGCCATGTCAAAGTTTCTCGTTTGCGCAAGAGAAATTTCCAAACATGCACTGGAGACTTCGAAATGCCCGATAACTGCTCTCAATTCTAATGTCTTCTTCTTCTCTTAGGGAACACCTTCAGTCACAAACGCCCAATCACCCTGTGAAGGTGGGGTGAATTCCTTAGAACTTTGAGTCGGGAACTGCCCCATAGGAATCGACTTTCCATTGGAGGGATCGTACCACGAAAATTTGGCACTATTCCCTCTGATTTTGGACAAATCTATGACAATTGTTCGCGCAGTTGGCATGTACCCTACTAAAGTTCGTCCATCTTCAGAAATGGCCGTAGCCAAGTAATCAAGGCCGCGAAACTCACCCAATCCGCTCGTGACTATCACGTGTTTTTGATCAGGGATCAATTTATTCCAAGGAAGAGATCGAAAGAAATCACCAAAGTACTTCATTCCGAATGATCCCGGCTTGTCAAGTTCAGTCTGCCACGTTTCTTTGGACTTGGGCCACTCATCACCATTTCCATATTCTACACCGAAGGGCCAAATGGCGAAGTTTCCGAAGACGTGACCGAACCCACCGCAAAGGACGGACCAATAAGCCTGACGGCGTATCTGAGCGTCCGAGGCATTATGCATCCCTTCGTACGACGATTCGATCAAGAAAACTGGCATGATAGGAGAGCGGTTGTAATCAATCATTACTTTTCTATGCACGATACTATAAGTGTAAGTTGCATTCACATCCAGCCATCCCCCGGAAGAGAAAATATCCACCGAGGACGATTCTGGATAACACTGAGCTGTCATCAAATGGCGGTGGTCGTGTTGCTTGATCCCGAGTGCGATCATATTCATTCGTTCTAGACCATCCGGGCAAGGATTCCGATCGCATCCTATCGACCAGAGGATATTATCGTAGGAAGAATACCTCTTCCCAAGAAAACTACCGTATTCGAGACACTTTTCCAAACTTAAGGCGATGAGCTCATCGTACCAGCCATGGTCGGACTTTGGAATTCCAAGAAATACTGGACAGAGTAGAATCTGAATATCGAACTCTGCGGCTCTTCTGATTACCCAGTCTGCATGCTCGAAGTAGTTTTCGTTGGGGGTGGAAAAATCCCCAGGAGTTGTAAATGGAGCTTCGCCATAGAAATTGTTCGGGGGATCCTTGCAAAACCTATGTTCAATTAGATTTACGAGTAAAGTGTTGAACCCTTTCTCTTTCCGGTCTGATAGGTATCTCTCTACCTCTCCCCTCGAAATCCCTACGATCAGAGACCAAGGGGCATCACCCTGAAGAAGGAAAGGCTTGTCACTCTGGTCGATAAGATACCTTTGGTTTAAGTTAATTTTGAGGGGATATTTTGGTCTGTAATAGTTTTCTGGCACCTTTAGACCTTCATACCTCGTAAGTTCGAAGTCCGATTGATTAGTAAAGAAAGCTGATTTCTTAAAGAACTAGGAAATCAAATTTCATCCGCTGAACGTCACGGTATTGAAGATTGGTATTGTGCTGATCCCACCGTAAAGCGGATCCATGTAAGCGTTCTGCACGACGGAGCTGTCCCAGGCTGGAGAGGCATCTCCGAAGAGGTACTTGCAGATCCCCCAACCCCAATAGGGCGCATCATCGTAAATTTGCTTCTGAGCTTGAGTACAGATCGACTGGATCGTGGCCACCCTCGAGCCATTAAAGAACGACTGCTGACACGCATCAGTGATCGGCGAACTGTAAATGGCTGTATTTGAAAATGCAGAGCTATTGGTCACAAAGGCTGTCCAGTATTCGACGGGAGATAAGAACGCAGGCTGAGCGTCCTGACTCTCCGGATCCATAAAGTTGGATACCGTGTGGGTATTGTTTATCAAATATGAATAGGGCTCACAAATTATTTGGCACCACTGAGCAAAAGTCACTTCCTGGATTACTATATTGATTCCGATTTGAGCAACGTCTGCTTGAACGACAGAAGCCCTGTCCACACAAAGGGCACAAGAAGACGACAATGTCCAGTTCAGCGTAGGCAATCCATTACCATTTGGAAAGCCAGCTTGTGACAAATACTGGCTTGCCAGAGTTAGGTTGTACGAGTAAGGAGTGTAATTTCCCAAGTCGTAAAACTGCGACCATGCGGGATATTCCGGCCCGACGATCTGATTGAAGCCTCCAACACCATAGGATTTTGTAATCAAGTCGGTCATGTTGATCGCATGAACAATTGCTAGCCGGACATCGGTAATGTTTGTTGGATATATCTGCGTGTTAAAAGATTCCACTGCCATTTCACCTCCCGACGAAGGTATGGTAATGTAACCATATTTATCAGGGCTGGCAAGGATGAGCTTGAAAATTGAGCTCTGAGTCGGATCGACCATTTGCGCCGTACCTGAAGAAAGATCGATGTATCTTGCTGTGGGATCCGGAACAACCTTGACAAGGACGTTCTTCACGTGCCCGGGATCAATTACCGGATTTGAAACGATCGTAGATTCTGGAAGATCCTTGCCCCAATAGGTCGGATTCTGAGTAAATCCCACAAATTGATCCTGCTGAACACTCGATACCATGTACGGCCCGGTCCCAGGAATAGCATTCAAATTGAAATAAGAATTGAAAGCAGTGGGCGTGCCGAAGGCTCCGTGCTGGAGAACATATTGCGCATCGTACATACAGCCCAATTCCGCTTGAAGCGTTCCGAGGAACCAATTGAAAGAGTGCATGAGGTGAAAAGCGATCGTCGTCTGATTGACTACATAAATTGGCCACGAGGTATTCTGCATCATAGCCTGAGCCTGACCGGTGGGGTTGCTCAATCCACTATTCTGGAGGAGCGCAATTGATGCTGGTCCAAAATTCACGGATGTCATATTGAAAAGCGGATATCCGTTGTACCACGATGAAGAATTGGCAGATAGGTAATAGAAACCGTAGTAGACCGTCCAAACTTGGTATGCGTTGAAGGGATCGCCGTTCGAATAGGTTACATTGTTTCTAAGATCGAATAAGTACGTAGTCCCATCGGCAGAGACGGTCCACCCAGCCGCAAGATCTGGAAGGTATTGAATCTGTCCACCAGGATAATCAGCTGTCAAGTTCACTGCCACCAATGTCTGCCATGACGTGTATCCTGGTAAATCAGGATAAATCCCAACACCTAGTCCATCAAGCTGGTTAAGACTTCCAGCTGGCCAAGTGCCGATATCAATGGTTAGAGTTTTGTTGTCGTAAACCCCACCTGATGCCGAAGTAGACATTGTTGTGCTCGAAGTGCTGGGACTGGAGGAAGATGTTGAAAGGGAGCTAGTCATCGAAGAAAGAGAGCTTAACGTCGTAGATGATATCAACGAGGTTGACGACGTTGAAGATGACAAAGACGATGATGAACTGGTCGTCGAGGTGGTGCGCGTCATCCCCACAGCAAAAACTGCCGCGGCAGCGATTACTATTACGACGATAACTACTACTACCGTTACGGCTCTGGAAAGGGCCTGTCTTTGAACAGACATAATTTCACCCTTAGGGAAAATCTCCTTCTATTTAAGAAAATAACGCGGTTTGATTCGAGCTTGTTCTGATGTCAGGCTCTCAACACGCAACCGCATCCTCGGCCACGAACACCCAGTCGCCAGTTCCAGGCGGACTGAATTCCTTCGAGCGAGTCGCCGGTCACTCCTCTCCTTGGACGGATTCCCCTGTACGTGCATGGTACCACGACACGACAATAGTTTTCGCACTCAGCTTGGACAGGTCGACCGTAATTTTTCTGGATGTAGGAATGTAACGATAAGTGTTCGACCTTCACTCGATACTGCCGCCGACAGGTAATCCAATCCCCTGAACTCCCCCAGTCCACCAATTACGACCTTGTGCTTCTGATCTGGAATTAGGTCGTACCAGGTGCGTGACCGGAAAAAGTCCCCAAAATGCATCATATCGACCGACCCCGACTTGTCGAGCTGCTCCCACCACCCCTCACTAGATGGTGGCCACGCACCGTTGTTACCAAATTGCACTCCGAACGGCCAGATTGAAAAATTCCCGAACACGTGACCGAATCCCCCGCAGAGGACGGACCAGTACGCCGCCGGCGGATCTGCCCCGGGGAAAGCATGTTTAGTGCGAAACTGGTTATCGGAAAGTTTCTGTGAATTAGCAAATTGATAAAAGTCGATCAAAACTCCTTGGGCAACGTGGTCAATACAGTCCTCGGACAAATTTCCGCAAGCAAGATGGGTGCCACTATGGTCCACGAACATTGCTTCATGGATTCGGATACGGAATTCTGGGTAAAACCGAAGCAGATTCCAAAGGAGTTCGTACACATCTATCGAGAACCTGTTTCGATCTCAAATCTTGACCTAGTGAAACGGGCCGCGGGATACTCCATCGACAACGGTAACAACGGAGATGTTGGGGAGAGATTGCAAGAGCTCGATGCGTACAAGGCTGCCGGTGGAAGGACGATTATTGATGTGACGCCAGAAGGTTTAGGGCGGAACAACCACGTTCACAAACTTCCACAGGTTTCGAAGGATTCAGGAGTCAATATAGTCGCCGCGGTAGGACATTATGTCGCTGCTTCACATCCACCGAGGATAAAGAAGCAAACGGCAGAAGAGGTGGCCCAAGATTTGATCAAAGAGATCACTGAAGGCATACTGGACACCGGCATCAAGGCAGGTGTGATCAAAACAGCCGTGACCCCGAACCGGTTCACGGACGCTGATAAGAAGGTACTCAAGGCTGCCATGATCGCCCAGAAAGAGACCGGTGTGCCGATAACGACCCATATGTGGGGTGATCTCGTAGGCAAGTGGCCTGGCTTCAAGGTGATTGAAATGTTGCAAAAAAATGATGTTGATCTCAACAAGTTCTACATTAGTCATATTGAATGCACTGAGAGTCAGGAGAAGGATTGGGGAGTGGCCGTCAGGGCAGCTGCAGCCGGGGCTTATTTATCCATTGACAACTTTGGGAAGGAATTCCCCTACGGAAGCTTGGACAACACTTTTGATGATTATGGATACATCGGCTCTCCAACGGATCTCGATCGAATTAGGCTGATCAAAAAGATCATCCATGAGGGCTACGAGGACAAGATCGTGGTGGGACACGACAGTGCGTACAAGGTGCAAAAGTTAGCGTATGGCGGACCTGGCCTCTGTCACATCTTAAACAACGTACCAGCCCTGTTCAAACACCTTGGCATCGATCAACGATACTTCAAGAAGATAACCGTGGACAATCCGCGTAAGCTGTTTGGCTGAGAATGAATTAAGGACTGACTAGAAAAAATTGCCACGACCCGAATATCCGCTTAAAGTTAGCGCAAACAAGAGATTTCTCGTCGATCAGAAAGACGATCCTTTTCTCCTCCAGGGAGACGCGCCGTGGTCGCTATTTGTTGGAGTAACAAAAGAAGATGTCGAGATGTATCTGGCAAACCGTAGTCAAAAGCGATTCAACACTTTATTGGTAAATCTCATAGAACACAAGTTCTGTAAAGATCCGCCCAAGAACTTCTACGGAGAAGCACCGTTCACGATCCCGGGCGATTTCTCGGGTCCAAATGAGAGGTACTTTGAACATGTGGATTGGATAATCAGAAAGGCCGCTGATTACAACATCCAGATCCTGCTCTGCCCAGTATTTCTTGGAGTTCCGGGAACTGATCATGGCTGGTACGAGGAACTTATTTCCCAGAGTTTAGGCCAGTGCCTCGCATATGGTACCTATCTTGGAAAAAGATACGGTGACTTTGACAATATTCTGTGGTCAATGGGTGCAGACCGCAATCCCGATCGCGACGGATTAGAGCGCATAGACATGATCGCGCTCGGTATCAAAGAGCATGACCATCGTCATCTGATGACAGCCCAGTGCTATCCAGAATCGTCCTCGGTGGATATTTTCTCTTCCGGGGGATGGCTGGATGTGAATGCAACTTACTCCTACGGAATTGTGCATCGGAAACTATTGGCCGATTACAATCACTTTCCAATCATGCCAACTTTTCTGATTGAAACGACGTATGAGGGCGTGGATAATTCCTCACAGGCGCAAATCAGGCGTCAAGCTTACTGGTCCGTACTGTGCGGTGGCTTTGGCCATGTGTTTGGGAACTTTGCGATTTGGCCGTTTGGCGCGGAGTTTGGATACGCTGTGTGGCCACGCTCTAATGAAAGATGGCAGGTGGAGTTGGATAAAATGGGATCCATTAGCATGATGCACTTTGGAGATTTCTTTAGATCACAACCATGGTTTGATTTGATTTCCGATCAAAAACACGCATTTGTAACAGGAGGTTTGGGAGAGTTTCGCGGCTTGGATTACTTATCGGCGGCTGTGTCGAGCGATGTGCATTTGCTCGTGGCATACATGCCTACAGCCCGAACTGTAACTGTCGATCTGACCAAGATGAAAGGGACCCATTTTAGTGCATGGTGGTTTGATCCGCGCACCGGCAAACAGATCGACACACGCGATTTCCCTCTGAGTGGATCTGTTGAATTTACTCCTCCGGAAACAGGCGACTGGGTATTCGTCGTAAAGTCAACCGACGGATAATGTTTGGGCAGGAACACCTATGCGAATATCCGGAGATTAACAATCCATAAAGAGTTCCTGTAGTACTTTCATCCCGGGCATTCTGATTGCACGAAAAATCGACAATCCCGAGAGACATCCTACTTTTCGGCTCGTCTGCCACATCCTGAACAACGTTCCTACGTTATTCGATCATCTCGGAATCAGCCAGCGATACTTTCAGAAAATAGTCGTGGACAACCCCAGGAAGCTCTTTAGTTAGCGGGATTCTGCTAAGGAGACTTCAACCCCTTCTGAGATAATGCCGGAACCTGAGGCTTATCTGAAGATTATTGCCCAGTCGCCGGGACCCGGTGGAGCAAATTCCCTGACGCCACTCGTCGCGAAATCTCCTATGTGGATTGTCTCGCCAGTCCTAGGATCAAACCAGTTTGCACTCTTGGAGCCTCCGGCGAGTTTTGAAAGATCTACTGTGATAGTTCGCTCCGTCGGCATGTAGGTGACCAGAGTTTTTGAATTCGAAGTCACAGCGGCCGCAAGATAGTCGAGCCCGCGGAACTCTCCGAGACCACCGTTCACCAGGACATGTTTCTGGTCTGGGATTAGCTCGTGCCACGGTAGTGCCCTGAAAAAGTCGCCAAAGTGACTCATCCCGACAGAACCTGGTTTGTCAAGCTGGGACTTCCAGCTTTCAGTGGAGGGCGGCCACGCGGCGTTATTCCCAAATTCCACTCCAAGGGGCCAGATTGAGAAATTTCCAAAGACATGACCGAAGCCGCCGCAGAGGACCGACCAGTACGCCTGACGTCTGATCTGAACCTGCGATGCATTGTGCTCGCCTTCGTAAGTCGATTCGATTAAGAATACCGGCATAGTCGGGGAGTGGTTATAGTCCGCAAGCATCTTGCGGTGGATGATTCCGTAAGAATAGGTTGCATTTACATCGAGCCAACCACCAGATGAGTAAACATCCGTTGAGGACGACTCTGGATAGCACTGGGCTGTCATCAAGTGTCTGCGGTCGTGCTCTTTTATCCCAAGAGCGATGAGGTTCATGCGCTCCAGCGCGTCGCCAACCGGATTTCGGTCCGCCCCCAATGACCACAAGATGTTATCAATACCGGCGTATCTTTTTCCCAGATACGCACCGTATTCATGACAGTTTGTAGTCTTTTTTTGCGCCACCAGCTCGTTGTACCAGCCTTCTGTCCCATTCCCATTCGGAACTCCTAGGAAAATGGGGCAGAGTAAAATCTGGATTCCATACTGCGCTGCTTTTTGTATCACCCAGTCTGCATGCTCGAAGTACTTTTCGTTGGGGGTGGAAAGATCCCCAGGAGTTGTAAATGGAGCTTCGCCATAGAAATTCTTTGGAGGAATGGGGCAAAATTTGTGTTCGATCAAGTTCACGAGTAGAGTGTTGAACCGCTTTTTGGCACGGTCTGCGAGATAAATCTCGACATCTTCCCTGGAAACGCCGACAATCAGCGACCATGGCGCGTCCCCCTGCAAAAGAAAAGGGTTGTTTCTTTGATCTACTAGAAATCGCAGGTTGGAGCTGACCTTCAGGGGGTAACTGTACTCAATCGAATCCATTTTGCGTTGTGCATCCAACAAATAAAATTTAAGACTTGCATTCTTCACAAAATCTTTCTGATTTGGATAATCAGCCTCTTGGAGATGTTGCGGCCCTCGTGACGATTTTGGTTCTTTTAGTCCGAGCTCTTTTTTTCCACATTGGCGGGTCGTCACCTTGCGTACGCCTAGATTCAATTATCTACAGTTCCTTCAACCCCTAATTTCAAGGCACACGTGTCAGAACCGAAGGGTTCCATAAGGGTTGTCGTCTGGAAAGACAGACTTTGTCTGAGATACTCCTCGTTTTCGAAGATCTCTGATCGAACTAGTTTCACCCAACAGAACTGTGTAATGGTATAGAATGAGGGAATCTCAAATTAGACAGAGCCTTTTTTGGGCAAGAAGGTGAACATCACAAAGATTCAATACTCAGATTTTCAAAAGTATATTTTACTTTTCAGATTCTCCGAGATTTCGGCATTATTTCGAAAGAAGTATGCATTGCTTCCAGGCTCTTCTAACAGAATTTTGAAAAGTCTTAAATGGAAACATTCAAGCGCTCCTTTCGAAATGCGGCTTAAAGATAAAGTTGCGCTAATTACAGGTGCAGGGTCAGGTTTTGGCAGAGCCTCTTCAATTTTGTTCTCGCGAGAAGGGGCAAAAATAGCAGTAGTCGATATTGATAGAACTTCCGGAGAAGAGACTGTCGCCCTAATAAAAGAAAAAGGAGGCGATGCCTTTTTTCTGAAGGTTGATGTAAGCATAGTCGAAGATGTCGAGAGTATGGTTAACGAAACAGTACGACGTTATGGTAGGATTGACATCCTATTCAACAACGCCGGCATCAATCCTCTCGGCTCGGTTGTGGACACCTCTGTTGAGATTTGGAACAGAACCATTGACGTTAATTTGAAGGGAGTTTTTCTTTGCATGAAATATACTATCCCATTCATGGAGAGGCAGGGAGGAGGGAGCATAGTCAATACTGCATCCATTAATGGATTGGTCGGACTGTATAACGAAGCTGCATACGATGCGTCCAAGGGGGGAGTAGTCCTCATAACCAAGGCGACTGCCTTGGACTTCGGTAGCAAGAATATTAGAGTCAATTGTATTTGCCCCGGAGTGTCCGATACACCGTTGATGCGCAAATATGTGGAAGGAAGTGCAGATCCCGGAAGAGCTCTGAAGGAAATGGGCGATATGAATGTTGCAATAAAGCGCCTAATTAGACCAGAGGAAGTGGCTTATACTGCGCTGTTCTTAGCTTCTGATGAATCATCAGGAGTTACTGGTTCAGCGTACACGGTTGACGGAGGATATACTGCAATCTGACAAAGCTCTAGTCATGGCTGCTAGTGTTAGATTTTTTTAGCTAATTCACTCAACCTAGCA
>DATNHH010000315.1:0-13204 GCA_035605055.1 Nitrososphaerales archaeon | reverse complement strand
TAGCCAGTTAAAGATGGCTTCTGCGGCTTCTATATCGAGTTCTGCATCCGGCGCGTTGTAATGCAAACTAACATATTCAGCTGTAAGTTTTTCAAAAGGCATCTCTTCATGTTTTAGTACGTGATTTGCGTTTTCCGGATAAGCAAACGACACTGCAGCTTTTTGGGCAGTTGCCCGTTCCAATGCCTTTCCGTCTACTTTCCAGTCAATTTGGATGTCTTTTTTCCCGATTAGCACTAGTATGGGTTCGTAAACTCCTGCGATATATTCTGAAAGACTGTAATTCCATAATTCTCTAGCAAACGGTAAGTTGTTTGGACTTTGTAAGCTGAGTATTAACCGCTTCAGACCGTCGGGAAGAGATGGGTCCAAGACTACTGGTTTACTCGCGAGAAACCCTGCGATAGCTTCATCGTAGTGTTTCATGATGTTTTCCGCGTTGGGAAAGGACTTGCCTTGGGTGAGGAGTTGGCTGCGACCCACCTCACCAATCGATCTTCCTGGGGCTCCGGTCAGGACTAGTCCTTTGAAGCGGTTATTCTTTGCCTGCAGTTGATAGTTGACTGCGTGAATCGCGCCTTCGCTGTTGGTTAGCACAAAAAGACTATCTTTGTTAACGTTCTTTTCAGAGAGCATTGTTTCGACGGCACCTGCTAGTTCGTCCACGTGAGTTTGCATGCTAAGTTTGCCAGCAAATTTAGGCAGGTTGTCATGAACGTGCGGGCCGGAGGCCACTTTATCGTACCGCAGAGTAAGAAAACCTTGACTTGCAAGTGCTTCAGCCAGCAATTTGGCACTGCCGTTTGTTCCAGGTAAAAGAGGCGAGCACCAGTTTCTGTCGGTTGGACCGCTACCCGCTACAAAAATAATTGCTGAACAAGTCTCTTTACCAGTCGGCGCCGTAATAGTTCCATATACTGGAAGATCAAGAACTTTCCAAGTTACTTCTTTATTTTCAATAAGTGCATCTCCCATGATTTCGAACCTCAATGAATTAACTCGTTAGTCTCGACCAGACATTATCACAAGATCTTCAGCTCAAGGATTTGAGAATAAGCATCAAGCAGTACATATTATTTTTCATGATAAAACCATCTCACGAATTTTTTTGTTGGACTTACTGGACCTTCTCTTTGAATCTCAGCTCAGCATCTGCGTTTAAAGGCCATCCATGCGAGAATGTAACAACTGGACCCGTCCCCTCAGTCTTTGGAGGTAGTAAGTACAGTCGTCTATTCTTGTTATCAGCTCGGGAGGCTGAATCTCAACTTATCACAATAAGCCTGACAAAATGTACGGTTAGAACAACTAATTTGAAAATGAAAATTAACAATGAATCCTGAGTAAATAGAGAGTGTCTACAATGCTCTAATATTTATAGGAAAAATACAACGCTGTTGCCTAACTGCTTTCGGAGATTTGTTTCCTTTACTGTCCTCTTTGTTCTCTTAGTCAGTTGTGTCTCATCAGTTTACCCGTGGCACCAAACTTCGCAATCTAATGCACAAAGCGGCGGATTCTCGAGTACTGCAGGAGCTGTCTCTTTTTCCGTCAGTGGAGGTAGTTTCATGTCAAACAACACATCGGGAACGAATTCTTACTATCTCAGCGTTGGCACAGGTGGATCGATTTCGATCAGTGCACAAGCGGCCGCAAACCCGCTCTGCTGTAATGCGGACTACGGCGGCGTAAGTTCGGATATGAACATCTCAATTTACGACAGCAGCGGAGGAGGGACATCTTCATACACAACCGGCAATGGCACAGTAATTTCCACATCTGTTTCGTACAACGTTAATCTTACCGCATACGAGGCATACGCTTCAATCGAGTTCGGCACGTTTTGTGGGACTCTTCGAGGATGCCCTGATTCTTGGCAATCAGAGTCGATTTCATTCACCTTCGTCGTTCAACCGAGCGTGAGTCTAGTCGATAATCTAAGCACAAGCTTTCTGACTGTTCCTAGTGGCGTAAACATCTCGGGAGTTATCGTCCCTACTTCTCTGAGCGCGGCCAACATTAGCGTTTTCCAGAACGGAATTCTGAATTACACATTTCTGGCTTACCCCGATCAAAGTGGGGCATTTTCCAGTGTACTTTCCTTTTACTCTGCCGACCAGTCAGGCTCCTATACCATTACCGCCGTGGTCGGAAATGGTTTCGGAATTGGTTATGGCCCAACTCTCTATGCGAATGCGTCTTTGAACTTTGTAGTCGTTGCGGGAGGGAATAACTCTACTCTTCCAAATACAACGGAAATCACGAACCAGACTTTAATCCAAAATAGCTCGCAGGTCTCGACGAACTTTCCACAAACAACTACTCAGATTACAACTTCAAACTCCTCGCAAGATGTTTTTTCACTAAACTTGTTCACCGATCAATCATCATATCAGCAGGGTCAGGCTGTAATTCTATTTGGCAACGTGACATTAAACGGCCAAGTGATCAGTCCTGACAGGGGAGTTCCGGATCGCGGCAAAGGAGTCATCAGCATAACTTCGGACATCCCAAACTTTCACAGCGGGACTTTCACTATTTACACAGATGGCAGCTTCTCAATTATGCCCTTTGCCGCGTGGAGTGTTGGCAGTCATTCATTCTTGGGTAGAGCCTTTGTTACCACGGCCAATGGAAGACATCAAGTAACCGATATAGTCGATTTCGCAGTTACCCCTTTTCCTACTTTGACTGACATAGGGCCCCAACTTCAGGCGATTGAGGAACTCTACAATGGCACGAGTACGGCGCCGGGGGTGACCGCTATTCCAGAGGGACCTATTTGGACAAATCCTGCCTACAGTAATGTTCGTTCGGAGATTCCAGTGGCAACTTATGGTGACTATGAGAATCTCTTCATAGCGGGTGGACCAAACGACAAAGGAAGTAATTTTGTGTGTGGCGGATATCAGGCCCAAGTGCTAAAATTCTTCAACAGCATCAGATTCAACTCCGATCCAAACGTGAGGGCGCTTTTGAACGGGATTGATTACGGCCCTGTAGAGAGAGGCTATGGCATCTTTGGCGGGCATCATGCAGTCGCAGTTTATCCAATCGGATTAGACTGGAATACGATCCTTCCTCCATCGTACGTGGGTCAAGAAACGAAGATATTCGATCCCTGGGTGTACCAACAACCGAACGTTGAGTCGGTACCAAGTTTTGTTGCTGGCTGGGGATTCCCAAAAGCTGACGGCTACTATGCCGCAACCCCTGACGATCCCTTCGGCGGGAAAGGTTATCCTATAACAGGTAATCCCGTTTATCAAAATGACGGCCCCAATGGAATTGTCTTGCCGCTTCTCTCTCCGCAAAACCCGCAGATTTCCGTGCATATCGGCAGCCCCGTCGGCGCCCTGATTACAAATTCCGAAGGCCAAAAAACTGGAATGTTGCCTGACGGCACTTTAGTCCAAGAGTTTCCAGCAGAAGTCAATCAGCGATTTGATTCGGACAACCAAACGTCTGGGTGGTACATCGGTCTCTATAACAATGATACCTACACTATTTCTCTGACTGGGCTCAGATCAAACAGTAGTTTCAACTTGGAAATTGGAAATGCTGCGAATCCCGGAGTTGTCTTAGATTACGGTGAACGCTCTGTTTTGGCTGGTCAGAGTGCTCAACTTTCTGTTAACAATAACGCAGATTCCAACGCGAGTCAATCAACTCCGCCTAAATTATTCATGCCAGATGGAAGTTCTGTTTCACCAACGGTCGTACTTGCCCCAAGCAACTCAGGATCACAAACTTCAAGTGGAGCATCAGGTCTGATCGGCCTGGCGATAACTGCAGGATTCGTCGCACTCATCGTGTCAGCGCTTTGGAGAAGAAGAAAGTCTCACTAGTGATCACAGAACTAGCCCTCTTCCGGAAATTCACGAACGATCTTCGTTACTTTGAAATCTCAGCCAAGGCTAAAGGTTTCTCGCATGGGATAACAATTTAGGTTTCATTTCAAGATCTCTCCTCTTGCCAGGGGTAGATCACTGGGTGCCGATTGTGCCGGCTGATGCTCTGGCTCACCAGATCTCTTCGATTTCCGAGAAGCCCTGAACCGATGCTGGATCATTGCCGTACTTTAAGTCGCTTGCTCAACCTTTGTTTATAGCACTAGTAAACTCTTAGACTTGACAGAAGACTTGTCTCTACAAATGAGCACGGATAGAGATGTTTCAGAACACGTTGAACGCAATCGCACAGCTTGGAATGGATTCGCCAAGGATTACGCCGAGCCGGGACGACTCGGATGGTCGAGCGAACCACACTGGGGCATCTGGCAGATCCCGGAAAAAGATGCGAAGCTACTCCCAGATGTCACTGGGCTCGATGTTATCGAACTAGGCTGCGGAACCGCGTACGTATCTTCGTGGCTTATGCAACGTGGAGCAAGGGTCACGGGAATTGATATCTCCGAAGAACAGCTCAAAACTGCGAGATCGCTACAAGCCGAGCACCACCTCAATTTCCCACTAATCCACGGCAGCGCTGAGCAGGTTCCATTACCCGATGCTTCCTTTGACCTTGCGATCAGTGAGTACGGGGCGAGCATCTGGTGTGACCCTTACAGATGGATTCCCGAAGCTTCGCGACTGCTTCGCCCCAACGGCCAGCTCATCTTCTTGGTCAACGGGACGATTCTCGTACTCTGCATACCCGACGATGAAAGCAAGCCCACTACTCCCGAGCTTCTCAGAACTTACTTTGGAATGCATCGTTTCGAGTGGTCTGAAGGAGACAATTCGGTCGAGTTTCATCTCGGATACGGCGATTGGATTCGCCTATTGCGGAAGAATGATTTTGAAATTGAACAGTTGATTGAGCTCAGACCGCCAGAGGGAGCCACGACCCGCTATCCATTTGTGACGTTAGAGTGGGCGCGCCGCTGGCCCTCAGAAGAGGTGTGGATTGTTCGAAAGCGCGGCCATTGACATTTGGTTTGGCTATTGCTCTTTGAAAAAAATTCTGTTTTCGGGATCGACATTCTGCAAGAGATACACCAGATGAACTTAGTTCTTTTCAAGAATCGGATTAATGTTAGTCCAAAACTAAATTTTACTATGTGAAAAATTTGCCAGGATGAGGGCTCCCCATGATTTGACAGCGAAAAGACATGCCCCACATCGTTTCTCTATATTCTCCATAGGGCAAATAGTTAATTAAATCTCTCAATATTTCAGGAATTTATTGCCTGAATCCAATCCAAGTGTTCCTCCCAGATCCGTTCCGGTGATAATCCGTCAGTTCAACGGACGTCTCCTGCTTGGTATCGTTACCCAGATCGATTCGGATCGATCTATTCTCCGCCTGTCCAAAGTTTCTTTACTTGAAGTGGTGGGGCTACGAGGAGAACTCGAACCGATTTATGCAGTCAAATCCAAGATCCGAGGATATTTTGAGGTTCCAATTGATACCATCATACACTGGGAAAATGCGCCAGACTCGCTGCCTGTTGATTGAGTATCTGGGGAGGCGAGCATCAGTTTCTAATTTGAACCTGCATAATCATTTCGACATCCTTCTTTTTGATTTTATCAGGTCTTAGAAGCAAGTAACCGGTCGGACTGGCAAAGATCACCGGGTCGTGCGCTCTAACCAGATTCATCAATACATCGAGGTATCCCGATCTGACCATCTCTGCGATGCTGTAGGCACATATCCCCTCGGCGGCAAAGGAAAATCTTCTGTGCAGGGCATTTTCATAGGCGACCAATTCATCTTTCTTGTCGTTCTGAATGAAGCACGACATTTCCGCTGCAGCTCGTAGTCCGGTGAAACCACGCGATTTGTAAGCATCAACGAGACTTGAGAACTTGCCTATAATACCCGGGATGCTCACTTCTCCATTAACGATGTACACGTCATCGTAGTTGCTGACGATTAGTCTCTCTCTTCCCTTTACAGTTTTGGCGTCTAGCCCGAATTTGATCATCTCTCCCCGGATCTGATCCGGATTTTCTTCTGAACATACGTAAGCCAAGCCCTGATAATTCTCGCCGAATTTTAGATGGCTGAAGAGGAGATCCCGTTTAGACTCCTGGCTATCGTAGAAGAGGATCGCATGGGTGCCTGCTTCGAAATTTGTCAGAAAGTCTGTAATTTCCGGGCTAAGCAATTCATCTACGTGACTTTTTCAGATTGCTCTATTTTTTCCGTTCTGGATTCTGGCTCTATATTTTGGCTACTTTTTCTGATCTGCTAGACTTATTGATTCTGGATGATATTTTCTGTAGATCGAAACAAAATCAACTTTAGAACAGTCCTCCAACAATTCCCTGAGGATGTTCTGAGGAAGATCGTCTTTATTTTTGAAATTTATGTATGCTTTTTGGAAGTCTGCCTTGTTCAACAGTTTCTCGTATTTGCTGCGAAACTTTGCGCCGTAGATTGGCATTAGATACAGGCTCATGTGGCTTTTCGGACTGGACAATCCGTAAGCCACTTTTCCATCCTCTTCGTACGCAATCATTTGCCTGCCCATCACCTTCTCCACTTCAGGCTTCTCTCGCTTGTTCGTCTCGATGATCAAGCGATGTATCTCCGAAAGAATGGCTTTTCTCGACGGATCAAGCTCAGACAAGAAGTCAGATGGACTCATAGCCAAAAACTTAGGGCTTAACGCAAGTTGATAAATCTGGCTAAGAGGCACTTGCGCGACTCATCCAGACTTGTCACCTGTAGTATTTACAGCTGAAAGAATGCCCGTTCGAATTGAACAGAGCTTGAAACAAGCTCTTCTAAGCTTACAGAGCTTGAACGTAGCTCTTCGGCCAAAAAGTGCGCACGTGTGCAGAAACACAGAAAATTTTTTTCTTAATGAATCAATGGGAACTAGTATATGAATCTCTGATAGAAATGTAATCTATCTGAGACATTAGAGGAGAGACACAATAAAAGACACACATAGACGTTCTAATCCAATGTTAGATGAAAGGTTGCGGGAGGTTACAATCGGCGAGCTTAAGCGCCTCGACCGCCCTGTCGAACTCGAGAACTACGATCCTGCTTGGCCGATAAAGTACGCCCACGAGGCTAACCGTATCCGGAAAGCTCTTGGTGAACAGGCAATTCGGATCGACCACGTTGGTTCCACTGCAGTTCCCGGACTCGTAGCAAAACCGATAATTGACATCTTGCTGGTAGTTGCTGATTCGGCAAACGAACCATCATATGTCCCGGCGCTAGAAACTGCAGGTTATTTGATGCGGATTCGAGAACCCGATTGGCACGAGCATCGTCTCTTCAAGGGTCCCAACACCGATATCAATCTGCATGTCTTCACATCAGGGTCGGAGGAAATTGATAGAATGCTGATGTTTCGGGACTGGTTGCGGGCGAACAAAGCTGATCGTGAGTTGTACGCCCGGACAAAGAAGAGTCTTGCGAAGAGGAAGTGGAAGTACACCCAGAATTACGCAGATGCAAAGAGTGAAGTTGTCGAAGAGATACTTCTTAGGGCGAAAGCTTCAGCTGAGAAATAAGATTGGTGCTGCCTTTCATTATTCTTTTTCTGCACGCGCTTCATCCAAAAGTTTCTTCATTTCTTCCGCCGATGCGTGGCTTGCGCCAGAACCTAGCAATTCAAGGGTGTTCGGGATTTTCTTGAATAACACGCCTGTGCCAGTATCTTCCACTTTCAGTCTCGTCCCTTCAGAGATCCTGCACTTTTTGCGAAGACGCGACGGTATCTGGTCTGGCCCTTCCGTGTCACTACGACTTCTTCAGTCATACTCTTCGAATGTATAACATGATAGAGACACTACAAAAGGTCTGTTCTCTATTCCATAGTTAACTCAAAACACCCGAAACGAGCATTTGGGACATTTCTAGGTCACGGAGCTATTGCTAACGAGGATTGACGGATTCCTGCGCTTTGTACTGTTCGAAAATGTCAAACACTCCCACACACTTTTGCTTCCAATATTATTTTGTTCGCAGGGTTTTTGTATGCGGCGCATACGCGGAGCTATGTTGAAATTTTTCCAATTGCTCCTCGTAGACGGAATATAGCGAGATTATCTCCTGTACAATGTCAATCCTTCCACTCGAAACTCCCTTTTGAGCCAAAGCCCAATTCAAGATCTGCTGTGCCGAGGCCAAGTTCGTAATAATGAGGGCAAAATATCCGTGATGGGGATCATCCAGATTGGCGAAGATTAGCTGATCGCCAAGATAGGAAACAATCTCCTCTACGAGATATTTGCGTTTGGGATCGTCATAGAATACCAAAAGGCCGCAAGCAATACCTCCACTCAGGAATTTAGGGTCCAGCTCAGCCACCAGATAAAGGGCGTCTCCTTCGCTCAGCCGAGTGATCCGTCTCTTGACAGTTTTGGTCGACAGCTCCAGTTCCTTCGCGACGTCAGTGTACGGCTTTAGAGGTTCTTTCTGAAGACTTGCAATTATCCTCAGATCATCACTTGACAAAGTTGTTCTGCAAGTTGGAAAAGGCTCATTGGCACACGTCGTGTAAGTAGATCCTGCAATGCTAGAAATGAGTTCGGTCGTCTTCTTTAGCGTCTGCTCTCCTTCATAGTAAAATGCAATGCAGAGTGAGGGTCCGTAGAGATTTTTTATCACAGCAACTCCTGAGATGAGTGATACCTTCTCAATCACTTCCTGTTTTGCGGATGAGTTTTTCACGTCAAACCAGATCTGGGCCATTTTCTGACCGACCAAGTTAGGATTTATTCCGACCCACCACCCCCTCAGGAATCCTGACCTCCTGAGCCTCTCGATTCTGTTCTTGACGGTATTCTCGTCAACTTTTAGTTTTCTGGCGATGGAAGACAGCGACTTCCTGACATTTGAATCGACGGGAGATGTAGCCTTGCTTTCGAGCATCTCCCGGATGATTCTGACGTCAAGGCTGTCCATTTTCCTTAATCTGATTTCGATATTTGTCTATATTTATCAGATCTGGTGATAATTTTCTATTCCAACTCACGGTGAGTTCTTATCACGAAGCCACCAAGCGCATGGACATGAGTAAGCAAGAAAACTTACGGACATTCAACGAATGGATAAGTGCGCACAGGGCACACGATCTTGACAAACTGATCAGCTTCGTGACCGATGACGTAGTCATCAGAAGCGCAGCTGGGGAAAAGATGCCACCAGCCAACGGGAAAGCGGAAGCTCGTGAGCACTGGCAGGGGATATACAACACATTTCCAGACTTTAAGATGGAGGCTGTTGCTCTAACTGCAGAAGACGATAGATTGGTTGCCGAAATATCACATGGAGGAACCATGAAGGGAAGGATGGGCGACCAAGGACCGACCGGCAAGTCGTACCGGTTAACTGGTGCTTTCCGAATGGACTTCACAAATGGAAAGATTCAGCATATCCAATCATACTGGGACACGGCTTCGATGGCGGGTCAGTTGGGCTTAGCGCCTTAACGGCCCTCCCTCTTTTTATTTCTGCCCGAAGAATTCGATTAGCTCAAACTGTCATTGGGTCGAGTTGAATCGTATTTTCACTCGGCCAACTCTTTCTTCTGTGAACGGAGTAACACGCTCCATTAACTTCATACTCCATACACTTCCCATCATACGATAATCTTCGAGACCCGTTTCCAAAGTTCGAAATCCGACATACCGGGTTAATATCAGAAGTCAGATTGCCTATCCCGGACGCCTCATCTCAGCATTAATTTAGTGAATCAAAATTATGAATAAGAATCTACCAAGAATTTTACTCGTGTCTGCTTCAATTTTTCTCTTTTCATTTACGTTCTTTAGTTTTCAAATCCCTTCGGCATCTTCGGGTGCTACCTCGACAACTTTCATGAACTCAACTCCCAGACATCCGAACCCTGTATCATTCATTGGCTTCTACACCTGTTCTGCGACTAGCCCGTGTCCGATGGGTGTTAGTGATTACGGCGTAAACAAAGCATCGACTTACAGCTATAAGGCAACAACATTCCAGTCGTGGGCTAATTTCACAAAACTGTCGATTGGAGCTTCTCCGATTGGTTGCATTACGACACAGGTCGATTGCATGTCGATCCAGCAGAACCTAGTGGATTACAATGTGTTTGAACAGGGTTCACCCGCGCTAGTATCGGGCGTTTACTGGGCTCAGGATGTTGTGTTCGTTGGGCAATCGGGAACTCAGTATACCATTAATCAGATTGACAACATCTGGAACCTGTCGGCTCCATATGCAAGCTCACCATCTGTAGGGATAATTTATCCGAACCTTCTTGGAAACTGTGCGCAGTATGGAGGGCAGCCACAGTACTACTACTGTTTGGGCAACCAGCAAATTACAACTACATTGCCATTCGAGATACGCATGACCACAACCACTGGCGTCCTTTCATCAGGACCGTATTCTGGGTCGAGCTATGTCCAGTTCGGCATCTGGGTGTACCACTCTGGCAAGCTGGTCTCGGGTGATGTGTATGACGAAGTAGCGTTCAACGGCCACGCGTCGAGCAGCCCATACTTTTACGTCAGCGGGACTGGAACAAACCCATACGGCATCCTGAATGACGCTGAGACTGTTCTCTGCGGTCCCGGCGGTGGAAGCTCCGTCACAATAAATTCGATCAGGGCGAGCTTCTCGGAATCTTACATTGCGTCTGGCTCGATAACCATGACCAGAATACCCCACGCCTGGTCTGCAGGCACGGATACTGCTGAAACTGTTTTGCATGTCTTAATGTCTAAGCAATCTATTGGCATCGGAAAAGCAGCGGCGGGCGTGGACGACAACAAACAGCTTTGGTAGTTTCATTCTGTTAGAACTACCCATCAGTTCAGAGAATACCACTAGCGACAAACTGGGCATAAAACGGCCGGTCAGAATTGAGCGGAGCTTTCTTCGAATAACGCCTAAATAAAAATGACTGAAATCATTCTCTTATCCATCACAAAAGCGTTACTCCCGGAAGTAATAATATTTTCAAATACGTCGAGCGGGTATAAGTGGAGAAAGCTAAATAATTTTGATTCACAATTAATCCAACTTAATGCAATTAAAATGGTAAAATAGCCAATTCTTTGCACCTGTCTGTACTTGCTCGCAACAGCTCTGGTAGTATGGAGCCCGTACGAAGGTTCGGGGGCGCTGCTACTTTCTTTGGTACTTGCTATCATCGGCTTAGCATTGATTTTACTTGGGAGACGAGTGACAAAAGAGTTTAAGCTTCCAAGACTTGGAAAAATACTGGGTGTAATTGTAGTCATTATATGGATCTTTTCAATTCTGATCTTTCTCAGAATTAACCGCGATTTTGCGAGGTACACGGGCTCGGCAGGGAACCTTGGCCCAATATTTCCAATTACTATTATTACCGCGGTTTGCACTTTTGCACTTGTAGCTTATGTTTCGCGACGCGATGGAATCCGTGCAGCACTTGGCAGAGGGTTCCTCGCATTTATCGCGGGACCGATGGTATTTGAATTTCCATTCTTGCTGATCGTGATTCCGAGAGTCAGTGCCCCCCTCGTTCCGGCGCTCATATTTCTTATTCCGCTCTTCACAATTATTTTCACTACTCTCTCCATGCTCCTCTTCTCCCGCAAAGTCGCGATCACCAGATACTCCATTTACTTTTTTGGAGCAATGATACTCGTCTTCGCAGTTTGGGCTCTTGACGGATATTCATATCCATCGAATTCGACATCTTTTCTGCTCAACGCAATCTCCAAGGTTCTTGGTTTTGCTGCAGTCTCTACACTGTTTGTGAAAAGCTCGCAGAAAATAGATTCTCCAATTCCCAAACCTCAAGAGAGTTCTCCAGTACGGGAACAATGATTCGCTATTTGTTGGACTTTTACCCAATCCATAAAACCTTTGAATATCAATAGTTAGAGCACTAAACGTAAAGTAGCGTGGGTCGGGGTCTGGCATGGTGCTCGAAGCAATTCGGAACGGAGACGTTCTAAGAGTGTTTGACGATATCACGTCAGAAATTATCATCCAGAAGGACCACTTGACCGAACTCGATTCAATTGGGGGAGACGGTGATCACGGTGTAAATCTTGAAAGAGGATTTCTTCAGGTGAGAAGTCAAATGGGACAGCTCGCTGGCGAGGACGTTGGATCGATCCTGACTTCGGTGGGGTCAATCCTGATGTCAACCGTCGGTGGTTCAACTGGTTCTCTGTACGGAGCTTCGCTCATAAAAGCCGGTAGTGTCTGCAAAGGAAAGTCAGAACTAACAGCCCAAGACGTTCCGAAGATCTTTCAGGAATGTGAAAATGTTGTTGCGCGTTTAGGTGGAGCGAAACCTGGCGACAAGACGATGCTCGATGTACTTCATCCGGCTAACGAAGCAATCTCAAAGGCTGCGAGAGAGAGTGTTGATCTCGTTTACGTCTTGGTTGAAGGCGCCAAGGCTGCGAGACTCGGCCTTGAATGCACCAAATCGATGGTCGCTCGAAAGGGGAGAGCTATGTATCTTGGAAATCGGACGCTAGGGAATTATGATGTGGGAGCAGCCTCGCTCTGCCTGATGATAGAATCTTGCGCGAGAACAGTAAAAGCGATCGATTCAAGTAAGACGGGAGAGAACGCCTAAACGATAGTTGGAAATGCGGGTGTCGATTGTGGGGCTAGGAGCATCTGTTTCATTTCCTCATCAACCCTCAGAAGGGAAAGGGAAAAACCCGCCATCTCAAGCGATGTCACGTAATTACCAGCAGTTGCCCTGAAGACACTGATTCCATCCCAATTCAGCATCTCCCTTACTTTCCTAGAAACAATCAAAAGCTCCATCAAAGGCGTGCCCCCCATACCATTCACCAGAAGAAACACCTCCTCTCCTTTTTTGAGCCCTAAATCACTCGAAACTCTCGTGTAAAGAATCTCAGCGATCGTATCCGCAGTCGCGATCTCCGTCCTCTCTACGCCGGCTTCCCCATGGATTCCGATACCAATTTCCATCTGGTTCTCACCGATTGAGAAAATGGGTCTCCCCACCGAGGGATTAATGCACGAAGAAAGCGCAACTCCCATTGTTCTAACATTCGAAATGACGCGATCCGCTATCTTTCTCACATCGTCAAGAGCTGCTCTTGTCTCGGCTCTGGCGCCGGCGATTTTGTGAACGAGAACTGTGCCAGCAACACCCCGCCGGTTCTCAGGCTCCCTGATCGCAATATCATCATTAACAATGACGTGGGACATTTCGATTCCGGATGCAGTCGCGAGTTCCTCACCGATCCTGAAATTCATGATG
This sequence comes from Nitrososphaerales archaeon, assembly GCA_035605055.1. Classification (GTDB taxonomy): domain Archaea; phylum Thermoproteota; class Nitrososphaeria; order Nitrososphaerales; family CADDZS01; genus DATLTL01. The sequence continues at coordinate 6 of DATNHH010000315.1, read as the reverse complement.
TCTCCC
>DATNHH010000314.1:0-3611 GCA_035605055.1 Nitrososphaerales archaeon | reverse complement strand
GAACCTTTAGTGATTGGGAGTATCCCGCCCGGATGTCACGTGCTTTTCGTTGTAAACGTTCGACCGTTTCAAGGTTGTGAGCGAAGACATCAGGATGTGCTACGACGATCTTCCTTACCGCTTCGATATCGCCTTTGAAATCTGGTGTCAGAACTTCAATAAGAAGCTTCGGATTTCTTTTCTTGGTCTCAACAATAGTTTGCGCAAAGTGAGCCGCTCCACCGTCGGAAAGATCGTCACGATCTACCGACGTAAGAACTACATAAGAAAGGCCCATTTGTCTTAGGGCAATTGAAATTTTGACGGGTTCCATTTCATCAACGTAAAGATTTGGATTACCACTCTTCACCGCGCAGAACCTGCATCCCCTCGTGCATGTGTCGCCCAGGAGCATGAAGGTTGCAGTTCCACCTCCCCAGCACTCGCCAATATTCGGGCAGTGGGCTTCTTCGCAAACAGTATGAAGTCCCAGATCTTGTGAGAGAATCTTTAACCTCTTGTAGTTCTCACCAGAGGGCATTTTGACTTTGAGCCATTCTGGTTTCGGCAAAACTGTTGATTTCTGCAAACTAATTCTTCACTTGAATAGACCTAACGGGACATCAGATTGGTTTCATTATATATATCCTGAATAGATAACGGTGTGCTGAGCGACCTGATATTATGTTTAGGATGGCATCAAGAAGTTGTAAAAGTATTGCTACATTTGACGGATCCCGATATTCGGAGCAATGAATGGAAATGGGAGCAATCAAGATCAAAGCTGTGCCACCAGGCCCGAACGCGAGAAAAATTGTCTCTGAAACAAAGAAGATCCTGTCGCCTTCAATCGCGAGAAATTATCCGCTAGTAATCGAGTCCGCGAAAGATTGCGTGGTAAAGGACGTTGATGGAAACGAGTATATCGATTTTAACTCTGGGATCGCCGTCCTGAACGTCGGTTCTACAAATGAGAGCGTTGTAAAGGCGGCATCCGATCAGCTCAGTAAATTCACACATTATTCGTACACGGACTTTTACTATGAAAACATTAACGAGCTCGCGGAGCGGTTGGCGAAAATCTATCCTGGCGGAGAGAGAAAACCGAGACAGGTATTTTACGGAAATTCTGGAGCTGAAGCGAACGAGGCGGCGATGAAACTTGCTCGCTACTCAACAAAGAGGCCCAGATTTATCGCGTATACCAGTTCATTTCATGGTAGGACGATGGGGACAGTCTCCCTGACCGCTAGCAAACCGGCTCAGGTGAAGGGGTTTTCTCCACTTCTGTCGGGGGTTGAGCACGTTCCGTACCCATACTGTTATCGTTGTCCACTAAAGCTCGAGTACCCGAACTGCGGGTTTGCTTGTATAGATTACATCCAAGAACAGTATTTCGACAAATTCGTTCCACCTGATGAGGTAGCAGCTTTTTTCATTGAATCGATTCAGGGAGAGGGTGGGTATGTCGTTCCTCCTGACGATTATTTTTCAGAACTCTTCAAGCGTTTCAGAAAATACGGAATCTTATTTGTGGCGGATGAAGTCCAATCCGGAATGGGTCGCACTGGCAAGTGGTTTGGAATAGAACACTTTGGTGTCGTTCCGGACATGATTACTATGGCGAAGGCACTCGCCGGTGGCCTTCCGATCGGTGCGCTCGTGGCAGACGCATCCTTGATGACTTGGGAACCAGGTTCTCATGCGAGCACTTTTGGTGGTAATCCAGTCTCCGCCGCGGCCGGCCTAGCGGTCATCGAATTTATTGAGAAAAACGATCTTCTTGCGAACGCACGAAAACAGGGAGATTATATGAGAAAGACCTTCGAGGAGTGGAAGAAAAAATATGATATCATTGGCGACGTCAGAGGAAAGGGTCTCATGATCGGAATCGAGATTGTCAGGGACAAAAAGTCAAAGGCATTTGCCCCGGAATTGGTCGAGGAAATAATTTCCAAAACTTGGAAGAGTGGAGTCTTAATGATCACTTGTGGAAAATCGACACTAAGAATAGCACCACCCCTGACCATAACTAGAGCTCTAATTGACGAAGCGCTTCCAGTAATTGAAAAGGCAATAAGAGAAACTGACAACAAGAAATCTCGTTAGGAGTTCAGATCTTTTCCGCGATAAAGTAAAGACTCGGAGAGTTTTGTTTGTACTCTCTTTCAGGACCTGATGCTACTTGCAAAGTCCTGAATCCAGTTTCCCTCAGAAGAAGTTCCAACTGACTCTTTGAATAAAATCGCAAATTCATCCGATCTGTTCTAAGCTCTGAAACTCCTCCTTGTTCCAGCAAATAATAAGCCCGCCAGTCCACAAGATCTGAGTCAACCTTTGTGCTGAAATTCGCGCGAATTATCGCCACGTTTTCGTCTGAATCAGTGAAGAAGGCATCTAGGAATGGAGAGTCTAGGAGAGATTCCTTGATTCCTTCTGAGTTCTCTGTGTCGAAAACAAATATTCCTCCGGACTTTAGAACTGAAGCAACTTCTGAAAATAGGTACTTTACCAGATTCTGATTCAATCCGGCAAGACTCCAATACATGCACAAGGAAGCATCGAATGCCTCTTTTCTGAATGGAATGTGAAGAAAGTCCGCGAGTGACAGAGATGTTTCTTTTCCGTACGCTAATTTCTTTTTTGCAAGTTGGACCATTTGATTACTTGCATCAATTCCGTACAGATTGAAATCTTCTTTTTGCAATAAGGCAAGATGACTACCTGTGCCGCAGGACACGTCAATAACATCTACACAACTATGTTTCTCTAAAATCCCGATCAGCCACTCGGATTCTCGCTGATAATTTCTATACTGGCTCTCAAGTCGATCGTAATATTTTGCAAATTCCGTGTATAGCTTTGGAAACTCGATCTTTTCGTTCATTAGTATATCATCTTGTTTGATATTCCAAGTAGCCGGTCGTTTCGAAGGAAGGCCGGTTGTTTCAATCCCTTGCTTTTTGCAACGTTTAGGGCGAGGCACTGAAGATGGATGGAACATGATATTGCGCGTGCCAAAACATTGAGTCCTGATTTGTCGAATTCAAGAGTCTGGCTGTCATAGCCTTGATTAACGAGCTCCTCATCTAATTTGTTCGCTCTCGAATCGTTCTCACTGCTTTTGATTATTATGACGGAATCGTCATCACTCATCGAAAACAAGTTCAGGTGTGAGAACTCTTCAGTTAGCTGGTAATCCGCTTTCTCGCCTATGAACTCAAATATTTTGGCCGCGCCATACATTCCAATTGGATAAAGACAACCACTTGAGACAAAATGAATCATCCCCGCAATTTTTGAACCCTTTGATCCCCATTGTTTAGCATGTTCAATCACTTCAGCCAGATCAATGCCTGTCGGGGTTATGCCGAATACCCGCGAACATGCCAGGAGAGAAGCTGTGAAACTGTTGGTTCCAGGGGTCAAACCCGGCTCTTTGCTGAACCTTAAGGGCAGTACTTCAGAACAGATTTTCGCCATTTGACTTTCAGGATTCGCCGTGATCGCGACGGTCTTCTTTGCTAATTTTTTGATAATTGTCGCGGCCTCAATGTTTGCTCTCGTTTTACCCGATACCGATACGAAGTACACGATTTTTCCTCTTGCGATTTCATTATTCTGGCTCAGAT
>DATNHH010000313.1:0-5421 GCA_035605055.1 Nitrososphaerales archaeon | reverse complement strand
GATTCCTCCAGCTGTTGTTCGGAGAGATTGATGGAAGTCAGTTCAATCAAATCCTTGAGGGAAACGGAAGCACCGTTTGCCTTAGCGACATCGCAAAAGAGCTTCATGTTCGAAAGGATTTTTTCGTTTAATCCTTGCGATATCTGCGGGTGCTCAGTTTCCATATCTCTCCCAAACTCCGTGCTTTTTTGTCGAGGAAACGGCATCCTTTAGTCCACGAATAATCGAAACAACCTCAACGATGAACGCCAACGGAATCGCTTTGATAAATTTAGGGGTTCCTGCTACGGTTCGCACCACGATTGCCAGACTGAAGAAGGGAGAGCTGAGCAAGAGCGACTCGACCGTTTTTGGAGACCTCCCAGTCAATCTCCAAACTTGAAAGTGGCCAAAGATGATCCTTTGTCGTTGTCTTATCAAGTCGATCGTTCTTGCGGGCACATCAATCTGCACGGTTGCCTCGGGACAAAATTTGATCGAATATCCTCGAAGCCTTGCTCTCCCCGCAATGTACGCACCGTCGTTTACTAGCCCCATCGGGAGTTTCTGGAGCAGGTCGGTTCTCACCACCATCATCTCATCGCTTCCATGGTTGCTTTCGTTCATATGATTTAATCTGAAAGAACACTCGTTGTGCACGTTCCACATTAGTTGCTCGACGAGTGATGTGGCACTACTTTGCTTGCTAAACGAGGGGTGCCCGGACACGAGTCCAATAGTCTCGTCCTTTTCAATTGCAGAAAGAAGTCTGAATATCGAGCCCTTGTCGGGGAGTGCGTCAGAATTTATGAAGACAAGATAACTCCCTGCCGAGTTTTGAATGATCTTGTTTACGGCACCAGCTTTTCCTTTTCTGATAGACTCCTCAAATAAAATTACCCGAAGATCAGATCTGGCGAAAGCACGTGCAATTTCCAGAGTAGATTTGGAGCAACCACTTGCAACCATGACTATTCGCTCCAAAAGATAATCCTCAGGAAATCTCTCAGACTGGATTAATTCAATAAGACGTGGCAAGTTTTCGGCAGTATCGCTCGCGCAGATCCCAATCGTGAACGATTGAATTTGGGGCAGCGCGAGCATTTGTATTTCACCTACTATTGTTCATAGACTGAAATGGAGCACTAGAAACGAATCAACGTCTAGGTCCCATGGATGGTTCTCTAGCAAAGAGGATGTAAATATAGTTATTTCTAGAAAGATTTGTTTGCTACTACAACACTCGTAACAAATTCTCTAGTAAGCTTTTTCCTTCTTTTCGAATGAATCGGCCTGCATTCGTCTTTCCATTTCAAGGAGTCTCTTTATCCTAAGCGTCAACGAAGGCTGTTTGCTGAATAGACCAGAATCATGATCCCGCATCAATAGGGAAAGTCCTGCTGTATTTGGAAGTAAGGAGGGAGACAAGCGAACTGACTCGTAAATCTTAATCAATGCAGAGGCAAGCGCGGCTGGCTTGCCCGTCAACTTTGCTGAATACTCGTCGGCGCGCAACTCTCCGTCTCTGTAAACAGCCGCTTCGACAAAACGGGCAACCGGATCAAAAACAAATGCGGTTTTGTACGCAGTGGCCATAGTTTTCCTAAGGGAATCTTTGTGTGCTATATGACCTATCTCGTGCGCTAGCACTGCTTTGAGCTCATCATCATCCAGTGATTCGATTGTCCTTACTGATATTGCAACAATTTTTTCACCCTTCCAATCTAATGCCGCAGAGACGGGCAAATTGGTTAACGAAGGAACTATGGAGAGGCCGACTCCTGACAGTCTTGAATTAGATACGATGTTAGAAAACAGGGAAGTGGTTCTTTTCCGAAGAGATTCTGTTCCCGAATTATCCCCTTTGATCATAAGAGTGAAGAATGGATAGACTTGTTTCATAGCTCGCTTCCTGAGAAAGAAAAATGCAGCAGGGCCAAGAAATAAAGTAGGAAGGAGGGCCAGTCTGGCCACGTTTAGAATAGTCCCGTCAGGCGATCTATCATACTCGTTCATTAGACCTGCACAAAACGCGAGACTGGAAAAAACAAAAACCCAAAGAGATGAAGAAATCCCCATGGTCGTAAGCAGAGACAAACTTTTCGTGTTATGACTTCGAGCGAAAATGAAGACTGATATTGACGCGATCAAGGCAACAACTGCCACAAGAATACCGGCGACAACAAAGTTCGTCCTGAAATAATCCCCAAGAATATCAAGCAAACTTGGGTTCCAAGCTGGCATTCCCCAGGATCACTTTTTCCTCCGCGCTTTGTCGACTTGTTTCTTCAATCGATCGAGCTCGCTCTCGGGAAGTGAGTCCAATTTCCGATAAATGGCCGAATACGCAGTTTCTCCGAAGGCGCTCGTCAATCTGTCGATTGTTGACTCTATTATTTTCCGTTTCAGTTTTTCGTCCTTTCCCAGCGAAAAAAGATATTTGGTTCCCCCAGGACCAGGCAAAGCCTTTCTCTCGACGAGTCTTTTCTTATATAGTCTGTCAAGAGTGGTACTCACGGTCGTGTAGGCGATCTCCCTTTTTCCCTGTAACACTTCCATAACATCTGCAGCCGTCCCTTGGCCTCTTGTTTTCAATACCTCAAGGACGTCAGATTCTAATTCCCCGATAATTTCTAATTGCTTAATCGGCGTGGTTCCTGTTGTCAGTTTAAATCTGGAATATCTCCTATTGCTGTAGTAAAAAAACCTTTTTCGGAATCTGAGCACGAGGGAAATTGTCCCTTGCATAAAAAGCTTAGCAACGTATATTCCAACCCGGACCCTAAATTTTTGTCCAAAAGTAGGTAGCCTCGTAACTGAAAACCGATCTAAAAGTTCATGCTCGCCCCCTGATCGCAGGGTCGGCGATTCGGGAAACACATTCGCCATTCACTGGCCACGTTCGACTTGATTACGGCCACAAATCGCGAATCAATCTTCTGCGGCAGTGATCCGTACTCGATCACTACGACAATTCTGAACCATATTTTTTCGCTTAGACAGTTTCTTTTTGCCGATATATCAAGAAAAAAGAAAGATCTTCACCTAGTTCAACTCAATAATCATTAAGAGTCCCCGAAAGAAATTATTTCCATTAGGGGAGCTAGATGAAGCAAATCATAGATCGTAGTGAGGCGCTCCTCCTAGGGTTTTCTATTCTGTTCCAAATCATTTCCCTATTCACACTCCTTCGAGTTGCAACTGGGGTTGCCGGGACAAATCCCAGTGGGTCTCCTTCTCAGGTCGTCGTAGTTCCAAGATCTTTGAATCAGAGCATTTCGATCCCAAATTCCACCCCACAGTTTGTGAATCCGGTAGGTAACGGATTAGATCCCTCTCTAGTACTCGCTGCTGTTTTCGTGATAGCAAATATCGTAGTCGTTTCTATGCTGGCTTTCCTTTATAGAAGAAAACGGATGAAGTGGTTTTCGATCATAATTAGTGTGTTCCTGATCTTCAATGTGACACTTTTGTATTTTTCATTTATTGCAGGGCTCTACTCAGTTCTACCTGTTATTGCCGGCGTTGCCGCGTCGATCATTACGATTCTTGCTGCGGCTCGCGGTTACACCAAGGTCGTTAATCTTCTTGCGCTCTTCCTTGCCTTGGAGCTCGGGAGCTCGTTTCCTATCTTACTTCAGGCTCCTCTAAATTGGATCGTGCCGACTGTCTACTCAGTGTTCGACATCTATGCAATCTACTACGGTCGTCTCGGAAAACTGGTAAAGCAGGTGGGTGATGCAGAAAGCCAAGTAAAGAAGGCCGGAACAAAGCCGCAAGATCTGAAGCCGATCAAGAAATCTAGGCTGGGCAAGTGGCCAGACTTTGGGCTCCTAACGATAAATTTCGGAAAAATCGAGATCGGGATGGCCGACATTGCATTCTACACGATGGTTCCTGCAATCGCTCTAATTCTAGTTAGCTTGCTAGCATTCTTCGTTGTTATGGTCGTTCTTGACATTGGACTAGTCTTATCCTTCTATGTATTCAGAAATCGGGAGGTCGCCCCGGGTCTCCCCGTTCCGATTCTTTTGGGACTTGGGGCTCTTCTTTTGATGTACGTCATCCAATCCCACTAAAACTTACCAGTCAAATTCAAGCTGGCCGCCAAATCGAAGAGAGTCGAGGAGACCCTCAGCATAACCAATACTTAACACGGCAAGTTCGTCTTTGCCTTCGTTTAGAAATCTCTCCGAGTCCCTAGTATAGCATTCCACATTTTCAAAGATATCCGCGAAATTTATTTTTTGACTGGAAACTTCGGCCGCTTTCTTTGCCCCAGCAAGCGCGACCAAAGTCTTCTTCGTGTATTTCTCTACCATCCTTCTCGATAATCTGAGAATTCGCTTAGAATTGTCAGGAAAAGATTCTATGTTTCGACCGAACAATGCGCTCAAAGCCTCAAGCTCTGTAAAGTGTAATCTCCCGGGAATAACGAGAACGTGAGGTGGGGGGCCAAGGTGTTTGCTCTTCAATTCCTCAATAGTCAGAGCCAAAATCTCCATCTCTCGAGATCCCAGTCTAGAGGCAATCAGGATTAAGGTTGAGGGATCCAAAATTTCCTGTCGAAGATCTCTCTCGGCGTCCTCAAGACTTCTGATTGCAGAGGCAGGCTCAAGAAAGAATTTTTGGGTTTCATTCCATTCCAAAAGTATAGTTGTGTGTAGTCCACGAAGGAGATTATCGAAAATTGTGTTGTAAGCAGTGTACTGCATCGGCTCCCTCGTCATAGTGACCACCCGGCCGAAATTATATGAGTGTAATCCGAATTCCCCCCCGACCGCGCAAAGTATAGACGAGCCATGAATTACCTTGGTCGCAATCCCTTCTTTCACGGCTCGGGTCCTGAGCTCCTGATGAGTTGTCGCAACCATCGGATCGCCGGAGCAGAGCAACGCGACATTTGCTCTTTTTGATAATTCTAGAATTTTTCTACCATCTTCGACGAACTCCCTCTTTACTACTTCGACTTTTCCAGGGCTCATTTGACCCGAAACCTGAGAGATCATTTCATCATTGACGCTCGGGGAAGTATAACTTTCGAAATAGACTATCTCACAATTGCGTAATTCGTTCACCGATCTTACTGTAAGCGACTGTTCTATTCCTAATCCAACAAAGTAAAGCATTGACTCGAAAACTCCGGACTGCAAGACCATTCCCGATCTAACTATTATAGCTAAGTCAAAAGAGTGAAATCTTCGTTAAAGATTCCCTACCTTGACAAACAAGAATGCAACGCGTTACAAAAGTCGGCGTCGTGGGAGCCGGATCAATGGGGCATGGAATCGCCCAGGTATTTGCTCAGGCCGGTTACGATGTGAAGCTTAACGACATAAGTATAGAATTCGTGAATAAGGGAATCAAAAGGATTGCAGAGAATTTGTCTCGATCTGTTGAAAAAGGCAGGCTCTCTGAAATTCAGAAAAAACAGATTGAATC
>DATNHH010000312.1:0-7594 GCA_035605055.1 Nitrososphaerales archaeon | reverse complement strand
CATAATCCGATACTGTTGATAACGCGACCGGAGTTTGCATCGACGACTAGTATGATCTTGTTACCTTTGTGATCGTACTTGATGAACCATATTGGCGCATGAAGAAGCTCCACGTCTCCAACTTCTGACTGCGTCGTAAGCTGCTGGATCATGTGATACTTTGCATGCGCCTTTTCTGACTGCAGTTGATCGACAAGAGTCTTTGCCTGCGACTTTGCGACATCCTCGCTGATGTCCCCGTTCAGCACCTTCAAACCTTTCGGAATTTTCGTAATGTCGAAAAGTGACCTGCCTTCGAGGTTGAATTGGTATTCTCGGGGCTGATAAGCCGTGAGAGCTTTTAGAGCAACAACTGGAAAGTCATAGTTAGCGTCCATTTGGTCGCTTCTTCTGTTGGCTCCGCCGCCATACCCCATCCCCATTCCGTAAGCCATGATTGGTCCAAACTTGAAAGCTCCTGAGAATAGGGCACTAGTGCCTAAACCTACGTCCCATAGCACACGCCTTCGACCTCCGCCTCCCCCTCCTCTGCGGCCTCCACCACCGCCCCCACCAAATCCACCGCCACCTAAAAGGGCACCCATCAACGCAGCGGTTGTTGCAGTCTGAGCGATCTGCTGCGTTTCACTAATTGAAACAACAGTCGTCCGCGCTGAAATGCTGACTATCCAGTAAGGTACGTAAGAGAGTGTCATTTCCTCCTGTTTCGACTTTTCCTGAAGATGCCGATGCAATAGCCCCTTGTCCATCATTGGTTTGATAATCGCGTTAAGGTCATCGACCGTGGCGACTTTCAATGAAAGCATGGTCTGCTTTTGGACATTCGTCCATCCTTGCGTACCCAGGGTAATGCCGCTGCCGCAGTATTCACAGGTAATTACCATCTCACCAAACTTCGGCGATAATGGGGCACCGCAGTTTGGGCATTTTAGCGATGTTACTCCGGAAGGAGCAATCACCTGCTCCGGCTTTTGAGGAGCTGCAGAAGAGCCCACTGGTTGACCGCCACTTCTACTTGGCTGTACTCCACCTGATGCCAGGTTCATCTTGTAACCGCACTTGAAACAAAACGCTGCGTCTTCGGGAAGCTGAGTGCCGCAATTAGGACAATTCATTTGTTATCAATACTCCTTTTTTCAAAATAAGCTGTAGAGAGTTCGCTAGACCATCTAAGCGAATCAGGGGATATACATTTTTCCATTCTAAAAACAAATGTCAAGTATCCCACATGCTCGAGAAAGTGTCTTTCCTTTGTTGATGATCAGTTTTCGATCCAGATCGCAAGACAAACGATCTGTCCAAGAGTACATGCTTTAAACATGAACCATTTAGGGTTAAACTAACTAGTGAAAATCTAGACGGTACGAAATGCTTAATTTATTTTCGAATGGAGTAGGTAGCAGGAGTTCCTTATACTATCATTGATATAAGAAGAGATGAAGTAAGAAACGCAGTACAAATGGATAGCTCTATCAAACACGACTCTTGGAACTCTGCTCGCAGCAATTGATATCAATATTGTACTCATCGCCTTGCCATCAATTTTCCGAGGAATTCAGATCAATCCGATAACGTCCTTCACATATCTTCTTTGGATATTGTTCGGTTACGGCATCGTCACTGCTACTCTTCTCGTATCCTTTGGTCGAATCTCAGATATGTTAGGGCGTGTACGCCTATACAACCTGGGATTTGCTATCTACACAATTGGCTCAATTCTCCTTTATCTGACTCCCAACACCGGTCAGTTAGGCGCACTGGAGCTTATTATTTTCCGTGTGGTTCAGGGAATAGGCGCAGCATTTCTTTTCTCCAACAGCGCGGCGATTCTTACAGATGCGTTTCCTGCGAACGAGCGTGGCAAAGCGTTAGGACTGAACCAGGTCGCCGTGCTAGCGGGTTCAATACTCGGGCTTGTGCTCGGTGGAGTTCTAGCGACTTTCAACTGGAGGTTTGTTTTCCTAGTAAGTGTCCCCTTTGGAATCATCGGAACGGCCTGGTCTCATTATCGTTTGAGAGAGATAGCTACTATTAAGAAAAACCAGAAGATCGACATTTGGGGCAATGTTACGTTTGCAGCTGGCCTGATCACTCTTTTGATATCTCTTACCTACGGACTCGTTCCTTACGGCGGTTCGTCGATGGGTTGGTCAGACCCGTTCGTTGTTGTGGGTTTAGTTTCTTCATTTGTATTGCTTGCAGCCTTTCCGTTCATCGAGACACGTGTGGAAGATCCAATGTTCAGGCTTGAGCTTTTCAAGCGGAGAATTTTCGCATTGGGTAATCTCGCAGATGTTCTTGCTGCGCTCGCGCGAGGAGGAGTAACTTTGATGCTAGTGATCCTTCTTCAGGCAGTCTGGCTTCCGCTTCATGGCATCAGTTATCAGGACACGCCGTTCTGGGCTGGGGTTTACCTGATACCGCTTTCTTTGGGGCTTGTCGTGATGGGACCCTTGAGCGGGTACCTCTCCGATAGGTACGGTGCTAGAGGGTTTTCAACACTCGGGATGTTAATAACGGGAACGGCTTTTCTTGCATTGTCGGAGCTTCCCTATAATTTCTCTTATCCAGATTTTGCCGCAATTGTTTTTGCGATAGGGATCGGGATGGGAATGTTTTCCTCTCCCAACATCGCGTCCATCATGAACTCTGTTCCTCCGCAGAACAGGGGGGCTGCTGCGGGGATGAGAAGCACACTGATGAATACTGGAACTAGCATCGGCACTAGTATACTTTTCACAACAGTGATTCTGACTCTCTCCGGTTCTCTGCCGATGTACTTGGCGAACGCTGCCGCGGCTGCGGGAGCACCCCAACTTGGGGCGTCCGTTTTTCGACAGATAGCTCCGACATCTGCCCTCTTCTCCGCATTTCTCGGGTACAGTCCGATGCAGACGATTCTGAATTCGCTCCCACAGAGCTTGACCGCGACCTTGAGCGCAAGTACGGTTGCCACATTAACTGGAAAATCGTGGTTCCCGAATGCATTTGCGCCGGCGTTCATGTCATCACTCCGCGTAGCGATTTACATCAACGCTGCCTTGGCTTACAGCGCTGCCCTCGCATCAGTCGTCAGAGGAAAGAGATACATCTACGGCCTTGAGCCTGAGAAGGAAGAACCCCAGATCAAGAAAGTATCGAAGTAACTTTACTGTGCGCCAGATCAATGCTACATCCATCCCGAGTGGTCGCAAAAGTTTATTCCCACTTCATAACGCATCGAAAAATTAAGCGCAATATTTTGAAAATTACTGACATAAAAGCTACAGCTCTTCGAAACAAGGAGAAATCTCTTTCAGCGGGTCCGGGCGTTTGCATGGTCGAAGTCCATACCAGCAACGGGCTAGTTGGAATCGGAGAAGCGTGCGCTCAAAGTGAGAACGATGAAGCGGCTCTAGCAACCGCCCTAATTCTTGAAAGGGGAATCAAACCAATCGTACTCGGATTAGATCCTGTGAATCCAAGGACGATATGGGAGAAATTGTATCTGGAAACCGAATGGTTCGGACGAGTAGGCACAGTGATGCATGCGATAAGCGCTCTCGATATTGCATTGTGGGATCTCATGGGTAAATCTCTGGGCGTATCCGTGTCGCGACTTATTGGTGGGAGGTTCAGAGAATCAGTAAAGACTTATGCGAGCATTATTTTTGATATGGAAAATTTCGACTCGATGGCAGATGAGGCGAAGATCTGGACTCGGGAAGGTTACAAAGCCGTGAAGTTCGGCTGGGGCCAGACCAGAGAAACTGCGTTTGGATTAGATGCCATAAAGGACGAGGCCGCCGTGAAATATCTCCGTGAAGCACTTGGGCCGGAAATTGACATTATGGTGGACGTGGGAAGGTACGTCAACTGGACTCCGGCTCATGCACTGGAAATGGCTCGCAGATTTTCGAAATATGGAATATACTGGCTGGAGGAACCACTCCCACAAGATGACATCGAAGGTTTCATCTGGCTGACAGAAAAAAGTCCAGTCAAGATCGCAACAGGTGAAGGAGAATACAATAGATTCGGTTTCAAGCGCCTAATTACTTCACACGCCACTGACATCATTCAGCCAGATCTGGGGAGGGCCGGAGGCTTGACCGAGGGGATGCGAATTTCAGATCTCGTTCAGGCTTGGAATCTTACACTGGTTCCACATGGTTTCAGTTCTGCGATCAATGTTGCAGCAAATCTGCAATGGATTTCAGCAATGCCCGCTGCCACGCTACTGGAATTCAGGAGAACGAAGAGTCCACTTCTCGCTGATCTGGTGAAAACTCTGTTCATAGCAAATAATGGAAATCTCACGATCCCTGATCGGCCAGGACTAGGAATTGAGATTAGAGAGGACACTGTGGAGGCGTGTCGTGTAGCGCTCTAACAAATAATAGTTGGTCTCTAGGCCAACTTCATACTTCAAGTGTTACAAAAGTGCATGAACAACTACAATTAGTGTTCATTTTTAACGAGTAATCTGAATTGCAGCAGCCGAAGAGTGATTCAGCCAGAGGTCTTCTCGGCACCTCCATCGGTCATTTCTTGAACGATGGCGCAAACAATTTCTTCCCCGTTGTGTACCCAGTCCTCCTCAAATCGTATGATGTGTCGCTACAGTTCATCGGAGTGCTCGCTGCGCTTTACAGCCTCTCATCTCTAGTAGCCAGTCCGTTCGTGGGGAGGAGGTCTGACTATAACCGAAGTTATCTCCGATTGATCCCAATCGGGCTCATCGTGGTTGCTTTCGGAATCCTAGGTTTTACACTCTCAATCGTATTCTTTCCCGGAAACCTCCTCTATTTTGGACTGGTCTTGTTTACACTAGTTGCCGGTTTCGGAAGTTCGTTCTACCATCCAATAGCGGCAGCTATTCTGAACGAGACTTGGACTCTGGATAGGAGAGGACGCGCGATGGGGATCAATGGAGCGATGGGAGGTCTGGGGACGCTCATTTTTCCAATCATTACAGTCGGATTGATCGTCCTGTCCGGAGTGATTTCATTGAGTTTGATCGCGATCGCGTTCGTCTTACTTGCTATTGTGATCTATTCGATAATGAGGAGAATGACCCCGACTCCGGACTATGCGAAGAAAATGGATGTCAATGAGACGAGATCTTCAAGTGTTCCTTTTCGAATCGTATTGACTTCTATACTTGCCCTTACCCTTTCCGGTTTTTTCAGGAGTATGATGACTCAAGGCGTAGTTAATTTTCTGGCTACTTATCTTACAACCGTGAGCGGAATTGAGTACAGGTACGTCAGTTTCGTTCAAATCGCTTATTCTCTCTTTACGATTGTTGGTCAGCCACTTTTCGGTTCGCTTTCGGATCGATTTGGCCGCCGGCTTATGATCGGGATTACCAGCTTTGGATGCGTGGCTGCCGTGCTTTTGCTCTCGATTAGTTCTACTAATTTTTGGTTGACGGAACTGAGTCTCGCATTGCTTGGACTATTTTCTTACACCGGGTTTCCACTGTTCCTAGGACTCACTGGTCAGATTGCACCTAAAGGAGGTGTTACTCAAGCTAACTCTATTGTCTGGGGATTCGGTATGATTGGTGGCGGTATTCTTGGTCCTATCATAGTTGGTGTTCTTTCAGGCCCGTCGTTCCTTGGATCTTTGAATCAATCATTCCTTTTTCTCTCGGGACTCGGAGTAATCTCACTTGCGTTTTTGCCGTTTGTTCCAAAGCCGAGAAAGATATAGAGCGTAATCAGAGAACACCGTACTTGTCATAGACTTCCCTCATCAGTTTTCCGTCGAGAAGTTCCTGTCTTGTCATTTTTTCTTTTGAGACTTTTTCGAAGGCTAGTTCCAAAACTTCTTGCTCGATTTTCTTGGGAACAACTACGATGCCATCGTAATCTCCCATGATAAGATCCCCACTGTTAACTAGCACACCCCCGCACTGCACAGGCACATCGTAAGCTACGGCTCGGCCTCTGCCATTTGAATCGAGCGGAGAGATTGCGGTGGCGAAAACCGGAAAATTCAATTCAAATATCTTTTTTACATCGCGGACGCAGCTGTCAATTACGGCGGCACGAGCTCCTCTAGCTCTGGCAGCTGTACTCATTAACTCACCCCATGGAGCATTTCTCAATGGGGCATCGGTATTAGTGACGACCACATCTCCCGGTTTTAGCTTGTCCATGAATTCTATTTCCACCTTGTAGGGATTCGGATCAGGAACGAAAACATCCATCCATGCAAAAGTTCTGGCCCTGCCCGCAAAGACAAAGTCCTCCCGAAGCGGTCTGATTCGGTAAGACATCGCGCAATTTCTGTAACCAAACGAATCGAGGGAATCAGAAATTACAGGGGTGTAAAGATCCTTTTCGATTCTATCAAACATTTCAGACTCGTTAACTACATTCATGAATCAGAAATCAAAATTACTCGGATAAATAATCTTCTCGAAATTTTCGTCGGCAATATCGAAGATTCCTCGGTTATGCTAGTTTCGACGACTAATCTATAGAGTTACATCTTCGCGAAAATCGATTTACCCTAAAGAATGTTCAGATTAGCATGGATATCGGAGGGACATTCACCTACGCCCGTAAAACTACTCAATAAGGAGAATCGCACGGTCGAGCTTGGCACTACAAGCCCGACTGTTTCACTAGTTCTTTCACCATAGACTCTTCAATTAAATCAATCCAAAGGATACCTTCAGATTGTAGTGACTAGTATGGCGTGCGTTATTGAACGCTGCCCATCGTGAAAAGCTGTCTTTCGAATAAATAATCTAAAAACCGAAAAATGGGAATCACTTTCGCCTCCCAACCTTCGCCTTGTCGTCCTTGACAGGCATAAATAGAACCCATCCGGTCGGATCTTTCATGCCTCTTCTCATCATCGCCTCAGGAATCTTTTCTGATTCGGATTTTTCCAATTGTGCCACCAAAATATGAAAGCTAGTAAAGTTTTGAACCCCGATTCGAAACGCGCATATGAACCTTGGCATATTTGCGTCGATTTGTTTGATCGATTCGACAGATGTCGAGAATCAATCTCTCCAGGCCAAGTAATCTAAAGATAAAACGATGAGCACGAGAATAGACTCGGGACAACAGATCGAGAGACCTTACAGCTAGACATCGAGAACTTTACTCTCATAAAGGGCGGATATAATTACACTAGAAAGGAAGGTCTAATACTTGTTCTACCATTTCGTTTTGTCGTGAATATCGTCGAGCTCTTGATGGTTGAACACGTCTCTCTGAGACTTCACTTTCAATTTGCAAGAAAAACTGTGAACTGGGATTCAATTTATGATGTGGAAGAATTTGTACGAGTCTGCCATGCCAAGATAGAGGATGAAGTTGTTTTCCCTAAGTTGCAAAAATCGCTGAAAGATACGGATCGAGAAAATCATCTCAGAAATCTTTCAAGGCTCGAAGCAGATCATCGGCTAATCGGTACAATAGGTGAGCAGATCAGACTCAGAACCACGCAAGGCAACGATATGGAGACTCTGAGGAAGCGAATTCTGCTTTATGCGACCACAGTTGAATCCCATAATGCGAGTGAGGAGTCACTCATTTTTCCATATTGGAATGAGTCCGGTGACGACCTAAACGAAGTCATACCCTCTGCA
>DATNHH010000311.1:0-4247 GCA_035605055.1 Nitrososphaerales archaeon | reverse complement strand
CTCCACCTGCAGCTCCATAGGGAGATCGATAAGAACTGGGCCCGGCCTTCCGCTCAGAGCCTCCCTGTGAGCGTTCTGCAAAACTCTCGGGAGCTGCTTTATGCTCGAGACAAGCCAGGTTCTCTTTGCCAGGTGACGTATCGCGTTGATGTAATCAATAGAATTTTGCCGCTCAATCTCCTGAAATATCCCCATGCCGAAGAAATAAGTCTGGATCTCTCCGGTCAGGGCGATGAAAGTGGAAGAATCAACATAAGCTGTCGCGAGGGCGGTCGCGAGGTTTGTAGCTCCAGGTCCGACGGAAGTCGTGACAACCGCCGGTACTTTCCTGTTTGCTCTAAAATAACCGTCGGCCATATGGCCACCCCACTGCTCGTGCTTTATCGGGACAAACTGAATATCGGAAGAGTAATCGATAAGCTCGTCTACAATCGCAGCGTTCCCATGACCAGGAATCCCAAAGACGTGCTTGATACCTGATTTTTTCAGGTACTCTGCGATGAACTTGACGCCAGTAAACTCGGATGACATTATTTTCTCTTCCTGAAAATGAGTTGCGACTCCGGATTAGAATTAAGCATTACTCGTTTAGTTGTCGAGATGTCTCGCAGCTTTCTAAGCGAAACAATCGTCGCTTGTTTTCTCGATTATTGTGTGGGTAGCACAGCATCTTTCACGCTGGATGGTAGCGGTATCTTAATCCCGACTTGTTCAAACTGTTTTGTAAGTTTGTGATGATCCAGTTCCGCTGGATAGGTGTACTCTTTCGCAACCGTCCTCATCAGTTTTTCATCAAATCTCATAAACGTCGAGTAGGGTGCAAAGAATCTCTCAGGACTCTTTCGGTATTCATCCATGGATTCACCGTAGACTTTGGCTACACGACGGAGTGTGTTGAGGCTTAGATGATTTCCCGCGGCAAGCGCACAGCAAATGTGCTCCCCAGTATCATCATACCTTAGAAGTCTCTTGAAGTTGCGATGCTCCTTCAGGAGAATTGTCGAGTACGGTTCCCAGATGCAGGCAGCGTCCACATTTCCGGAGATCGCTGCGTTCAACATTTGTTTCGGGCTGTCACAATATTGTATCCTATAGGATGAAGGCAATTCCCCGGCACTGATTGATGATCTGAGCATCAGCTCCATCGTCGACATTTTTGTCGTTGCCACTTCGTAGGTTTTGTCTTTGGTTCTTCTCTTGTTAGATTTGTTCACGAGTATGGCTGCTCCGCCGGAACCTGCGGGGGCAATAATTCTGATCGGAGAGCCAATTGAAAAAAACATAAAGTGGGTCAGCACTGGGGCGATACCAAGATCCAGCCGAAGGAGGGATAAATCGCGAGAGAGATCAATTCCGTTGTCGTACGTGACCAGATTGAGATTGATACCGAGCTTTTCTCGGAGCAGTTTTTCAAAGGGTAGAACGAATGGATATTCGGAAGCGCGAATCATTCCCAGTCTGAGAATTCTGCGATCCTCTTTTCCTGCACTAGTTCCTGATCTTCTCACTTTACTCGATCTCGGAGCAATCACTCTGAAATTCTTCCCCAGAGGGATCCTAGAGACCAGTCCTTTTTCCTCAAGTGTCGAGAGAACTTCAGAAACTCGACTTTTCGAAAAACCACTCTGCCTCACGAGGTCGGATTGGTAAGTTTCCCCGGCGTTGACTTGTCTAATCAGATCCAGAATTATCTGTTCAGCTTTTCCCATCTATCTCATCACAGGGGCTTGTAAGAATTCAACTACATGTGAGCAATCATAAATATGTAAGATTTCCGAACATGTGTTCGGATTTCCGAAGTTGGGAGAAAGTAACGTCTTCGTAAGACAGGCGACGGGTCTTGTCAAGAGTGTTTCCTTTCTGGATTCAATAGCGATAAACATCAGCTACATGTCGATCGGCGCGGCTCTCGCTCTGATTGGATTTACCATGCTGGCCCTCCCCACCGTGAATGGCGTCAACTTAGTCTACGGCTCTGCAATTGCGGCTTTGTTTGCGGTGCCGCAAATGATAGTTTATACGATAATGCAGAGACATATTTCCCGAACAGGGGGAGATTACGTCTGGGTTTCTAGATCCCTGGGGGGTTTTGCAGGAAGTACTCTGACGTTCATGGGAATCACGCTCGAGACGATGCCGTACCTCGCGCTTATCGCACTGTCCGCAGTGTTTGCAATTGGTTCAGTTGGAGCAAATCTCGGTTATTCAAGTTTGGTTCAGCTCGCGATTCCTGGAGCCACTCCCGTTTACCAGTTTCTCCTAGGCTCTGTCATTGTAGCGTTATTGGTTTTCCTCAACATTTTCAGACCTAATTCCGGTTTCAGAATTATTTCGGTATTCTGGGCGATTGGAATAATTTCCATCGTGGTTTCAATTGTTTCGCTGCTTGTCGCAGGGAGAGAGGGAGTCGTAAACTACGTTAGTTCTCTTAACATCGCAAATACTTCTTATGATTCGATTGCGAATTCCTATCAGGGAACTTCGAGTTTCAATCTCGGAAACACTTTGTTGATCATGCCATTTTTCGCTCTGTTCAGCTATCCATGGTTCAACGCAGCTCCTTCGGTTGGATCAGAATTGAAGGGGGGCAAGACCATCAGATGGAGTACGCCAGTTTCGCTTCTGGTCGCGTTCATCCTCCTCACACTCCCTTTTGCGGCAATGTATTACGTTGGAGGATTTGCATTCACGAATTCAGCACTTTCCAATTCTAATCTGGTCAACAACTACTCGTTCAATTTCTGGACACTCGCAATGGGAGTTTCCGGCAGCTATCTGGTAAAGTTGATCATCGGGCTGGGCTGGATACTTTTCACCGTCGCGGTTCTTGCCTTCGGAATAATTACGATCTCGAGATACCTTCTAGCTCAGGCGTTTGACCGCTTCCTTCCGGAAAGGCTCGCTTACGTCAGTCCTAAATACGGGTCTCCGGTTATCGCGCACATTCTAGATCTCGTTATCACAGTGATTTTGATAGGACTTGCGTCGTTTCTTTATGGGACGATATCTTCCCTCTATGGGGTGCTTGTCGCCGCAATGATTTATTTTGCGTTTGTCGGTCTGGCTGCTCTAGTTTATGCTTCCAGACAGTTGCGAAATGGAAAAGAGAAAACAGTTCTTGCGGTATCTGGTCTGCTTCAGATCGTGGTTTTTGCTTATCTAACGTACGAATTCATCGCATATGGAAGCGTCTGGGGAGCAAATCCTCTTGCGTACGGATACGTAGTTGTATCGTTTATAGCTGGCGTCGTGATCTATGTAATTTCAAAATCCAGGCAGAAGGCAAAAGGTATCGACATTTCTTTCGCCTTTCATGAGATTCCTCCAGAATAATTAGCTGGTTATTGGGAAGCCCCGGCATCACATTTTCTTCCAAAATCTGTCAGCGTATCGCTCGATAAACTGATCTAATGATCATCTTGAGCTTTTCCTAAATCTTTGAGCGACGCGTGCCACGGGTCGACCAAGCTTTTCAGGACGGATGCGAGCTGCATCGAATCCAGATTGACCTTCGAGTCCCATCGACCATGATATTTGCTTTCTTTTAGCCTTAAGTGCAATCAGGTACAATTTAGCGGGCCTCTCGTCTGCCATTGCAGAGATGCAAGGCTTTAGCGAGGCTCTTTTCTGCCTCCCTCTCGAAACTAAATTGAAGACTCCACCAGTACTATTGGAAGGTGAAACTCGAAGAAAAGTGGGACAGAGATTAGCATTACCCAGTCCTGTTACTACAAAGAAGGCTCGAAGGAAAAGATACATTTCGACTAGGACAAGGGCACCTGTTCATAGCAGTTGCGAGATTCCAATACTCAGCGTTCTCTTGAAATCTCCGAGCCTTGAACTACCAACAAAAGTAGTAGTGAAGGAAGTCGTTGGCAAATGGCTTAGGGAGCTCACGTCTACTGATCTAGGCGCGGTTTATCCACAATCCAAAAGGAAAGTGGTTGAGACAATAATCAAGTATTCGAGAAAAAACCTTGTTGGAAAGGGAGAAATCTATCCGGCGGGAGTAGAGAACCTTGGTATCTGGAAAGCCACTAAAGCTGGAATGGACAGAGTAGCGAATGAAGAAGACAAATGGGCACCAAAATATGTGAGAGTATTCTCGATGATCGAGGATGAAGAGGAGAAGCCTTTGATTGAAATCTTGTAGTACGTGCATGCAGTACAACACTGCAGGCTTTCAGGTACACGATTGAAGTGCGGGAGAAGAATATTCTGACTTGGATATTCAATTCGTTGAATCC
>DATNHH010000310.1:0-4458 GCA_035605055.1 Nitrososphaerales archaeon | reverse complement strand
CAAGCTCGGAAGGTAAGCTGGCATGATTCCTATCCATCCACCTTCATGAGCAAGGGTTACCGTTGATCTAGCAATAGGCACCGACTTACCCGAAGCCTGATCTTTGAAGGCGGTCTCTAATTCAGAAATCATTTCGGGCATAGTCAGTACCTGATCCAGATTGGATTTAGAAAGAATCAAGACCAAATGAATTAGTCGGCCCTCAAGCTTCAATTGCTCCCTTTTCAAGCATTCTAAACAACAGCTCGCAATTTTTGGATTTACTTCTAACGCCTGAAAAGTTTGCTGAGTTTCATTACAAATTAGTCGTCACGCTGTTCATGGATTAGCGACTCGAGAAGATTCAATCGTAAACTAGAAGCGTTTCCTCCATTTAATGCATCTATTGCGAAAACTGGTACGATCATTCGGGGCAAACTGAGAATTTTTTCCTGAATTTTTTTTACATCTCCCACAAACGACAAATCGTCGATAAGATCGTCCCCTACAGAAATTGCGGCGGCTCTGCTTCCACCTTCAGAGTGTGCTTTCTGAATCTTCTTTACGCTATCTTCGAATCCCAGTTTCGATAGATTCGTGGCATAGTAACGGCCCATGGAGCCTACGTAGAAAGCTATGTTCTTGGCGACTTCCATTCTTGCTGTCCTAGTCTCCTCAGAGTTCAGAGTAATTTTCAGTGGGATGTACGCGAAAAGTTTTTTCTCTTTTCTTTCAGAAATCGATCGTCCCATTACATCAAGAGCGTGTGAAATTCTAGAAAGAGGGTACATAGTCACTATAGCACCATCAGAAATCTCACCGGCAATTGATAAATTCTGATCACCTATTGCGCCGATGTATATCTCTTGGTCTCTATTTCGAGGCTTCGTGTAAAGTCTGAATCCGGATAATCTCAAAACTTCTCCAGAATAATCCAGGTTGTCACCGAGAGAAACCCGTCTTATGATGTCGACGTATTCCTTGGTTCTCTGTAATGGTTTCGTAAAACTTACTCCGTGCCAGTTCTCGACGACAGTTTTCCCGCTGGATCCCAATCCCAAAAGAAATCTATCTGGAGCAATCTGATCGAGGGTGGCACATGCCATACCAATTAGTCCGGCGGATCTCGAATAGACGTTTAGTACCCCAGCGCCAATCTTCACTTTTTTTGTAATGCCGAGCAAGTAGCCTGCGGTAGATAGAGCTTCCAGACCCCATGCTTCTGTCAACCAGAGATATTCTAATCCGAGATTGTCCGCCTCTAGAGCGATTGTCCTTGTGAAATCTATGGTCGCTCCCCGCCAATTGATACAAACCCCAAACTTCATTTTAGTAACAACGACCTTTTCCATACTCCCTCACGAGGCCTTCTCGCGTCCTCATTGTAGGTGAAGTACAATTCGCTGTTGACATGGCCCATCGTGTCAACATCGCAAGAATCTACGGCTATGTGTTTGACAAGGTTCGCTTTCAAGCAGTTCTGACGAACGAGCCTGCCTCATAAAATCATGATGATTTGCGCGAGAGCGGAACCTATGCGGGTTCCGCCTCGAAGCTCTCAGGCTCTTCCGGGACGTCCGGGAACTTTGCTCTCATGCGTTGTTCGACTATCGTGCTAGCTTCCTCTATTACCTTCTCGGCTTCCTCGTTGTTCACCTCGAATGACAGCTGTCCTCCGTCAAGCTGACCCGCATCTACGAGAATTCCGGATAATAGGCCAGAGATCTCACCGATTTCTCTCTCAGCGTCGGGAACAACGTTGATCAGTCCGGGTCGAACGCCTTTAATCGCGCTTATGGCGGGTGCAAGCGTGTTTGCAATATCCCCAAGCTCTTGAACGGTGCTCAAACGCAGGTTAAGCTGTTCTAGCGCGAGTTTGGCCTGCGTAACCACGTTGTTCATCTTGCGAACTTCTGAGAGCTCGTTTGCGAGCATGCTCGCGCGCGTGTCATCATTTTTCTGCATTGATGAGACGACTTTTGAAAACAGCGAAGCGTCTTTTTCTCTCAACTTGGCACCCAGTTGTTCCAGTTTTACCACCTGAACTTGGATCTGCCTTGAGGCCATCTCAAGCTTGGGCCTCAACGGCTCAGCTGATCTCAAACTGCCTGTCAATCGTGAACCTAATCCATCCGAATCTTTTGAGGGCTTTTGCCACTTTTCAGAGAACTTGACCAAAAAGATCTACCACTAAACACGAGTATTACAAGGCACAGTTTGATAACCAGCATAAGGCCGCGTGTTAAGAAGAATTTACACTTGAAACGAAAAATGTTTGACTCAGATGATTCTCAAAAGGTGCACTGCTAGCTATCAATTCGACGGATACTTGGTTATAGGAACGGGCCTTGCTTTTGACCGATTGGCCAACTGGAGCTTTCGAACGTATAGATAATACTGGCATAGTCTGTTACTACTATTCACATAGTAGCAATTCTTTCTCCTTGGTCAGATAATTGAGCATAATTTCCCAAGTAATTTCGAACAATACCTATATGCCACAAGAGACCTAAGAATTCTATGCGAGTGAAAGTCAGCGATACAGCTCCTGCCTTTGAATCAGTTACAGAGACTGGTGAGAAATTTTCTCTTGGTGATTTGCTCGGTAAAACAAATGTTGTCCTCTATTTTTATCCGAAGGACTTTACAATGGGGTGCACGAAAGAGGCATGTGCGTTTCGGGACAATTGGGAAAAGGTAATTTCCTTAGGAGCAACAATTATTGGAATTAGCTCGGATTCTCCGGAAACTCATTCCAGATTTAAGAAGGAGCATTCCCTTCAGTTTACACTGTTGAGCGATCAGCACAAAGATATCAGAAAGTTGTACGGCATCGATAGCAAATTTATCCCGCCGAGAACTACATTTGTAATTGACAAACAAGGAAAGATCCGACACATTTTCAATTCGCAACTCAACGTTACAAAACACGTCGAAGAAGCCCTTGGCACGCTTGACAGTATATCGAAGGAGGTTGCTGTCTAGTGGCTAAAAGTAAGGGAGTATTAGTTGCCATCATGTTTTTCTTTGGAGCTATCTTTTTCCTGTCAGGGCTCGTATTCACACTTCAGGGGTATGGCATCGTAGGCCCAACTGGCAGTTTCATGTATCAGAGCCAAACTTGGTTCAATCAAGGCATAGGAATTCTTGTCCTGGGATTGGTAGTGCTGGGGCTGGCGTTTTTCTTTCGAAGGAGGACAAGCTCCTCCACGGTTCTCCTTGAGGATCAATCACAGAAAGATCAGAAGAAGAATGCGCCCGACGCCTAACTCGTTGATTTCTTGATAGACTGGTCTAAATCGAAGATCAGATCATCGACGTCTTCCAGACCGACTGACAGTCTGATTAATCCATCCGTAATTCCCGCGTCCAGTCTTGCCTTCTTGCTCATTGCAGCGTGTGTCATAGTGGCAGGATGAGTCACCATCGTTTCCACGGCCCCAAGATTCTCAGCGAGAGCAATCAACGAAAGACTACTTGCAAACTTCAAACCCGACTTGACTCCTCCCTTCAATTCGAAGGCTAGCAACCCACCATGTCCGTGAAGATGTTGCCTCCTTGCAATCGAGGCTTGAGGGAAACTGTCGAGCCCCGGGTAAAGTACCTTGGTGACCTTCGGATGACCTTCCAGATACTCAGCAATAATTTGAGCATTCTCGCAGTGTCTTTTCATCCGTACATCCAAAGTCTTCAACCCTCTAATGGTGAGCCATGCATTGAAAGGAGATTGTATCAATCCCATTGCGTTCTGGATGTATTTCAGATCCTCATGGTCTTTCTTGGTCTTGGTTACGATTGCTCCCCCTACAGTCGTATTGTGACCTTCAATGAACTTGGTTGTACTGTGGAGAGTAATGTCAGCGCCTAGATCAAGGGGGACTTGCAGAGCTGGTGTAAGGAATGTATTGTCAACCACTAACTTCGCTTCTCCCTTGATTTCAGATATTGCCTTGATATCAGTAAGTTTGAGCGTTGGATTTGCCGGGGTCTCAACGAAAATCAGCTTGGTCTTCGGTGTGATAGCTTCCTTGACAGCTTCAACATCTCCCGTGTCCGCATACGAAAACTTCAGCCCATATCTCGAAAGTATCATGTTGCAAAGTCTTGGGGTCCCACCGTAGACAACGTTCGAAATAATTGCGTGATCTCCTTGACTTAGCAAGGCGAACACTGCAGTTATGGCAGACATTCCTGTTCCAAAGCAGGCACCGCCTTCCCCCTTTTCCAAGATGCTCAAGTTGTCTTCAAGAACTTGGACAGTCGGATTCCCGGTCCTAGAATAGGTGAATCCCTTATTGACTCCGACCGCCTGCTGAACATAAGTCGTGGTCTGATAGATCGGAAGGGAAATTGCTCCGGTCGTCGGATCTGGAAATTGCGCTGCGTGAATAGCTTTTGTCGCGAAACCTGTTTCGGAGATCGAAGACTGCTTCTTTTTAGCTGTTCTCTTTTCTGTAGTTAATTCAGTCATCACAAACA
>DATNHH010000309.1:0-3818 GCA_035605055.1 Nitrososphaerales archaeon | reverse complement strand
TGTGTAAGTTTCCGTTTGCGACAGCCAATTCTTCAACATATCTGCGGATTGCCTTGCCCAGTCATCTCCATCTCCCCAAATGGCAGCAAAGATCGGATGTTTCAATTGCATTGCAACTTCTTCGTAAGACGTCGAGAGCATCCTTGTAGTCCAAGTTCTTATTTGAATAGAAAGAATATCACTTTGGTCTGTTCCGGGCGTGAATTGTTCCAGAAATTCATTTGAAATCGAGTTGATCTGAGCGGCAACTTCAGGATCGACAGCTTCACCATCGGGCATTGTGCCTGATTTTGCCGCCTCTGCCATCTGACGAAGCATCTCCATTCTCTGCTGGTACTGTGGATTCATCGACGCCCTCTGCATTGATCTCGCCATCGCTTGTTGTGTCTTCGGATTCAAGAAAAAGCTCTGGACAATCTCGAAATCCAATAGTCCGACAGACTGAACAAGATCTGGATGATCCAGTGCAAGTTTGATTGCTGGATATCCTACCTGACGATGGGCGAAGACATGCACTTTGGAAATGTTGAGATGCTGGAGTAATACAAAGCATTCGTTGGCGATATTATCTACATCATTGCTAGCCTGCGCTTTTGTTGCATACTCTACTCCA
Organism: Nitrososphaerales archaeon; assembly: GCA_035605055.1. GTDB lineage: Archaea > Thermoproteota > Nitrososphaeria > Nitrososphaerales > CADDZS01 > DATLTL01. The sequence continues at coordinate 3,205 of DATNHH010000309.1, read as the reverse complement.
CTCCCGTAGTTGTTGTAGGTGATTACTTGAAATCGATTCTTGAGGTACTCGACGAGTCGAGGGATGCCTGTCCTCTGGGCGTTCTTGGAGGTACCGTCAAAAGAGGGTTCGAGTCCGTGAATGTGGACAACTGGCTCTCCGGTTCCAATCACACCGTAGTTGAATTGCTTTCCGATTAGAGTGACGGATGTCAAGGTCTTGATTTCGACGTTTGATGTCAGCCCGGATGCTTATAACGGATTCCGAAGATTTTCCCGATTGGGATGCGAGTTTAGTAAGAGTGGAGCAAAAAAAGAAAGTAGCAGAACTGAAAAAAATTCTGCAATTGTAGGGCTCGGAGCGTCTACATCATTTTCGACAGGTTTGCCTGATCTTCTTTGAACACGGTGTCAAGGAATCCAAGTACGGCCCCGCGGATAACTTCGTCTGGGACTCCATTTGCAGTCCAATTTCCGACGACGGTAATTGCCGTTTCGTTTCCTTTTGGAGTGTAGAACTGGAACGAGGTAGATCCCTTCATCGGTCCTTCCAATGTTTCAAATCCAATACCCACCGGAGGAAGAAGAGTCATCTTTACGCGGTTCTTGGCCCAGCTGCCGTCAGGCATCTGAGTCTCATAACTCAAAATTGGGTGCTCGCCATCCATCTCTTGGCTCGGATTCTTCAGACTAGGATGAGAGTGGTTTCCCTCGGACATGTTCAGCTTCCAGACTTTTTCGATTGGCGCTTTGAAAGTGCTTCCTTCATCGATTATGAATACCAGTTTCTATTCACTTGTTGCTTAATTGATTTGGGAACCATATAACGTTAGGTATAGTTAAGATCGAGCCCAGAGCAAACTAAACCAGTTCGATCTTTTTCCTATATAGAATCAGTATGCTCTAAAGATTCGGATCCGGCTCGTGGTCTTTCGCTAATCTACATCTCAGTTTATTGGCTCAAGTGTTTAGATCAGTCGAAACTGCGAATTCACTTGGGCTCCGGCGATGCGACTTGTTTACAATCCGTAACCAAAAGATTTACCCACTGCCAGAGCAAAAACCGTTAATTGCCCGCTTCGCCTTTCTGGTTGTCATGCCAAAAAAAGTGGCAGATGTTGTCGTGGAAACGCTGATCTCCGCCAGAGTACCGAGAATCTACGGCATCAGTGGGGATTCGTTAAACGGAATAACAGATTCTATTCGAAATCACCTCAAGGATATCTCTTGGGTTCACATGCGTCACGAGGAAGCTGCTGCCTTTGCGGCTGGAGCGGAAGCTCATCTAACCGGCAAATTATCAGCTTGTGCTGGAAGTTGCGGTCCGGGAAACCTTCACCTGATTAACGGTCTTTACGATTGTCACCGTAGCAGGGTACCGGTCATTGCTATCGCCGCCCACATCCCCATCCGCGAAATTGGTAGCAACTACTTTCAGGAAACCCATCCAGAGCTCGTGTTCAAAGAATGCAGTAGCTACTGTGAGCTCGTCTCTCAACCCGATCAGATTCCTCGCATACTCGAGATTGCGATTAGAACCGCGATATCCAAAAGCGATGTGAGCGTTCTGGTAATCCCGGGCGATGTTGCACTTGAAGAGGCAACATCCAAGCGACCAGTTCCGATTTTCGCAGTCGGAAATCCGAGCATAATTCCCGCAAAGGAAAGCGTCGTTAAACTCGCTAACGCCCTAAATTCTTGTAAGAAAGTAACGATTCTCGCGGGAGCAGGTTGTGCGGGTTCACATTCGCAACTAATCGAAATCGCTGGTATTCTTCAGGCTCCCATAGTTCATGCGTTGAGGGGGAAAGAGTACATCGAGTATGACAATCCGTTTGGCGTCGGCATGACTGGACTGCTTGGATTCTCATCGGGATACTACGCCATGATGGACTCCGACCTGCTCTTGATGCTCGGAACCGATTTTCCCTACCAGCAATTTTATCCGGAAGACGCCCTCATAGCTCAGGTAGATATCCGCGGAGATCAAATCGGCCGGAGGACAAAAGTTGACATTGGACTAGTTGGAGGTGTGCAAGAAACTCTAGCAGCGTTGAAGCCTTTGCTGACCCCGAAAAATGAAAATCAACATCTAAACACTTCTTTGACGCACTATCAGAAGACAAGGAAAGATCTCGACTCACTTGCTACAGGCGAGGCAGGTCGCACTCCCATCCATCCGCAGTATGTCGCGAAGATTTTGAACGAGATCGCTTCGGAGGATGCGATATTCACATGCGATGTTGGCACACCTACAATCTGGGCAGCCCGATATTTGCAAATGAACGGAAAGAGGAGACTTCTGGGATCGTTCTCCCACGGATCGATGGCCAACGCGCTGCCCCAAGCGATCGGCGCCCAGCAAGTCTTTCCCGAAAAACAGGTGATTTCAATGTCCGGCGACGGTGGTTTTTCTATGATGCTGGGCGACTTTCTTACTTTGATTCAGCTGAAGTTGCCAGTGAAGATGGTGGTGTTCAACAATGGAGCGCTTGACTTTGTCGAACTGGAGATGAAAGCTGCAGGTATAGTCGATTACGGAACTGAGCTCAGGAACCCGGATTTTTCAAAGATGGCGGAAGCTGTCGGAGTTGCAGGGTTTAGAGTGGAGAAACCCGAACAAGTAAAACCGGCGTTGGAACAGGCTCTCGAGTCTGGTGGACCTGCTCTTGTTGACGTTGTCGTAAACCGTCAGGAGCTATTGATACCACCAAACATCAACTACGAGGTCGTGAAGGGTTTTACTCTCTACATGATTCGCGCAGTTCTGAACGGAAAGGGGGACGAAATAATAGATCTCGCGAAAACGAACCTGTTCAGGTAGTTCGATTCGAGTCGTCATGAGTCTAGCGAGTGATCTCGATTCCGCAAGAATTGCCTTTCTTTTGCACTTCGACTCAACAATATGAGGAGTAATCCGACGATTATGAACATCAGAGTAAAGAGAGACAGAAATACGAATGAAAATAGTCCCAGCGCCAAGAAGATGTATCCCGTAGATCTAACACCATTTGTGCGCTGGCTCGTGTCTTTGGATCTTCTAACGAATCCGAAATAAAGAACGAGCAGAATGCACCCTAATGCGATGAAATCGATCGGATCGTCAAAAGCCAAATTATTCGATTGTGTACGGAGCTATACTTGACTCTTTGTTGTGCAGATTTGCAGTGATATTGAGTTTTCCAAAAGGAGCAATGACAGACTCGGAAACCCTTGGTCGTGAAAGA
>DATNHH010000308.1:0-3425 GCA_035605055.1 Nitrososphaerales archaeon | reverse complement strand
AATCATCGGACCCTTCATCGGCGGTGGAGTTCTCGTGGTTATCGGGCTGTCCTTTCTTTACAACTCACTGGGCAATATATGGCCGCTGATACTCGTCGTTGTTGGAATTGCAGTGCTGGCCTCGGCGGTCACCGCGAGGAGACGGACGCCAAACCCCGTCCCGTGAACGCGTTGTAAAGTGAATGTTCCAAAATAGTTTGGAAACTGTCCCTGCCGAACACGCGAAAGTAACCTTTGCCGAGTGATTCGACGAGGTCTCCTATTTCATACCGAGGGAAGAGAACGGACGACACGACGAGCCTCCCCCATTCGTTCCTTCGCAGTTCGTGCAACAGCTTGATCTTGTTCCCCACTCTGACCTCGAAAAGATAGATATCGTAATTAGGACAAACGTACGGGTTTTCATCCAGCTGCTGTGCAAACACGCCCTCGGTCGCGGTATACATCTCGACCACGGGTGCAGCCCCGAAGAAATGCTTCAGCTCGGGAGCGTACCTGGTCTGAATCTTCGCGACGCTTGTGCAAAACAGTGCATCCATCTTCCAGACATCCCTCGGAAGCACGTGGTATTTTTTCCTGACAAATCGGGCGAACTGGAGTAATACCGGAGTTACTCCCATCACGCAGCCAACGTCCGCACCGCTCGCACTCTTGTAGACCAGATCAAACCTCCTCTCCCAGTCTTTCCTTGTTATCCCCGGGCCCAGCGAGTCGATCTCCTCCTGCCTGGGTACCAGATTTGCCGCATCAAGCGACGGATGAAGTCTCGCATACGTGCCGGAACTGTAACCGTAACTTTGCTTTCCGGAAGGAGTAGAAATGATCGAGACATCTGACGGAAAGTTCAGGTTGAGTACGTTCCTTTTGATAATTCCTGTGTCGGCTGTTAGAGCAAAATTGACTATCGCCCTTGCTCCCGCAAAGAGTATCTGCGAGAGATGTGTCTCATTTGTCGGGATGACTTTGGGTCGCCCCGTTGTACCGCGAGTCATCACCCAAGTTGCAACCGGTTCGGGGAACAGGCATTCGTATCCTCGTTTCCCGCTTTGGATGTCGTCAAAGTACGGCTTTAGACTCTCGTAATTTGACACGGGAAACTTGGCTTGAAACTCACCCACTGAGCTAACAGAACCCGCGCTGTACTTCTTTCCATACTCGGTCTGGGCGTATCGCTCCATCAGATAACCGAATGCTTCGCCCTGTGCTTTGCCTGGATCTTTGAGGGAAGCGTACCACGGTTCGACGAAGCTTTTCAGTGAAAGCTCCAGAGAGTCCAAATTAAGGTCCGATTTTCACGAGTTTTCCGTTAGAGCGATCAGCCTTCCTTTCGTTCGTCTTCTTTTTCTCTGATCTCTACCCACTGATGCCCGCAGTGTTTGCACTTGTAAGAATACTTGAATTTTTCAACATCGACATAGACAGGCTCGGTTTCTCCGACTTGGACGTACGATCCTGGGTATCCACCGAAATAACCTCCGGTAATCGGTCGCTCTTCCTTGATACTTTCAGTCTCTATGAGTTCCTTGCTCACAAGCCTAATTTCAAATCTCTTTCCACAGTTAGGACATCTTCGAAAGAAAGTCTCAATATTGGACATTACTTTCGATTGTTACATGAGTCTCTATTAAGTGAAACGAAACGTTTTAGGAACAAATGGAAACTGATCTTTAGAATTCTCTTTATTTGCGGACTGGAACCTGAACGTCAAATCGTAGGTCAAACATAAATCTGAGTGGTTAGTTCCCTCTAACCGAAATTGCAAGTTACAACGACGAAGGATGTCAGGAAGACTCCAAAGAAATACCTGGAGTTGCAAAAGGAACTTAGCTCTACTGACCGAAAGGCAAAATTTGTGATGTACCTTTTCTCGGAGGGCCCTAGGGAATACGATTTTCTTCTCAAGATATTGAGCATGGGTCGCGATACCTACTGGAGAAACTCGATGGTCGAAAAGGCACGAGTACCTCAGGGAGGGAGGGTGCTGGACATCGCCTGCGGAACGGGGCTCGTCTCGTATCAGTTTGCTTCCCGCGGGAATTCGGTTGTCGGGATAGATGTCACAAGGGAGATGCTCAGAAGAGCTCTCAACTTACGAGAAAGCAACGCAAAACAGGATGTAGATCTAATCCAGGCGAGAGCTGAAAATCTGCCGCTCAGATCCAACGTCTTTGACTGCGCCACGATCAGCCTCGCGACCAGAAACGTCTCAAATGTTTCGTCGACATTTCAGGAAATGGGAAGATGCATCAAGAGAGGCGGCCCTGTGATCTCAATGGACTTTACCAGACCTGGAGGAAGGGTTTTTGGGGCGTTTTACAATTTTTACACGCATCGAGTGTTACCAGCACTGGGGATGGTGATCTCAAGACACTGGAATGGGATCTTCTCCTATCTTGCCGGTTCGATCGACAGATCAAAGACTCCCGAGCAACTATCCCAGATCATGAAACGAGCTGGACTGGAGAACGTTGAAGTTAAGAGGATGACCCATGGAGTGACTGCCCTGGTTACGGGCTACAAAATCAATTGAATTGAGCAGCTAAAAGCATGACAGCTCAAAAACCCTCGTGGTATTCACTGGATGGACGGGGAACGCTATCAGACATAGTGAATCTGATACATCCGCCCTACACGTTGTGGCACCTGTCTTACATCGTAATCGGAATCGCGTTATCCCCGGTGATTCATGCGGATCGTTCGATAGCGGTCCTCGTTTCCTATTTTCTGGGCCTTGGGATCGGCGCTCATGCGCTGGACGAGACCATGGGTAATCCACTTCAGACAAAATTATCAAAGGGCAGACTTTACCTGATCGGATTCTCCTCACTTACCGCCGCGATCTCAATCGGGCTATACTACGTTTTCACGGTATCACTACTAATTCTGCCGATCATACTGGCTGAAGTTTTTTTCGCTCTGGCTTACAACTTGGAGGCTTTTGACAAAAGGTTTCACAACACCTTCGTTTTCGCGCTATCGTGGGGAGTCTTGCCATTCTTCACGGGATATTTCATCAACTCACTTTCTTTGAGTGTCGGAGTTCTGGCTGCTTCGGTCGGCATTGGGTTACTGACATATGTCCAGCGAACTCTCAGCCTCCAAGCGAGATCTATAAGGAGAAACATCAAGTCTCCAATACAAAAGTTGAAGCTAGAAAACGGGGAGGAAATCAATGTGACAGGAAAAGATCTGATCTCGCCAGCGGAAAAGTCCCTCAAGGCGCTGACGCTCATGATCTTTGTTTTCGCCATCGCGCTGTTACTTCAAAAGCTGTTTTAATTTCTGCTATCGATCAATCATTGAAAAGAGGCCGAAGTCATCGATGTCATCTCCAATCGACCTATAGGTAGTATGAAAAAAAAGTAAATTTTCTTATTAAAACAATGAGAACTTATATTTGAACCGACCTGAGGGCCTTGGGTCGA
>DATNHH010000307.1:0-8086 GCA_035605055.1 Nitrososphaerales archaeon | reverse complement strand
TCATTGAAAGAAAAACCTCGTCCTCGTACGGTTCAACAGTAAGAATGGGGAATAATGTGTCGTTGCTTTTCTGACAGAGCTCGATGATCCTGGAATTCGGGGCGGGAGTCCCTCCCCTAATTGGAGGGCTGAGGAGCAAACCGAGCTCGACGTCGTTCTCCTCCATTAAATTGAGGAGCTCCGTAAGATTGTATTCGAGGCCATTGAATCTCGCGTAATTGATCAGTTCGTCGTCGGGTAGCTCAGAACAGTGAACATGCGCATCGACGAGCTTCAATTTGCGAAGATCAAAAGCGGTTTCGGTAATTCAGATAAGTCTTTACAATTTCTGAATATTTGAAAGATCATGCCGAGAAAGATTTTAAACGGATTCTGGCAGGTTTCGGTTCACTCCTTCAAGTTGCCTCGGTAGCTCAGCCTAGCTAGAGTCTGACAAACAGATGGCTTTAGCGCGACCTTGGTAAGGATGAGCTTTTCCACCTCGGACAGCTCAGTACACTCGAGGTCGCGGGTTCGAATCCCGCCCGAGGCTCTTTCCCTAATGGCTAAAAGCCCCTTCCTGACCGACTCTCAATAATGCTATCTCTCGCACTCGAAAACCCCATCGGGTGCTACATCGACGCCAAAAAGAAAGGACTCTCTGTAAGGCGGAAAAACAAAGTAGGACACACTCTAGTCAAGGCTGAACGCGAGTTTCTAAGTAAGCCTCTATCGACAGACACAAAAGAAGAATTGGAGATTTTGATAGATGGCCTAGCTATCGATGAATTGAAAGAAGATTTTGCGGACAGTACAAGAGTCACTTATCGAAAGATACTGAAACCGTTTTTCTCGTGGCTTCATCTAGTAGACAAGGGATTTGCAAACTTCCTTAGATTCGCTCAGAAGGAACCGAAAACACTAATGCCGTAATCGTAAACTCGGAAGTTCCAAGATCCAGTGAAACTCAAGCGTGGATATGGCACTTTGGTACTTCTAGATTGTGCGAAGGGGGGGCTCTTTTCTCATATCCCCTTGTATGACAAGAAGGAATAATGAGATCTCAGAATCTTTGTTGTTCGATTCTATCTTCATGAAGAAAGGATAAGCGCGGCTGTCGTCTAACCCTATCATGAATCACGAGTACCTCAGAGATTTTATTGTGCTGTTGCTATGCAATGTTTTGCAATGGTCAACTTTCCGACACGATCTCTGTTCTAAACTGGAGGCTTAAGACGGACTCGCATCGCGTACGAAAACATGTCAAAAATCAAGTACGGCAATTATTTAGCCCTAGCCCTAGTAGCCTTCCTTTTCATTGGCAGCAGCGGTTTTGCGCTTGTTTCCACAGGTGCAAGCTGCAATCTGACTACGGTTAGGATAGCGGGCGGGACTATGAGTACAAACACCGAGCAGGTAACAATAACTGCAACGCCGTCCTGCTGGTCAGGTTCGGTTGAGGTCAATCAAGGAAATCAAGACGCGCACCTGATCACCGTAACTGTCACCGCCGGACATGGAACAGGAATAGTCCAGAGGCAAGAGATCACCGGTACTTGCGCCCAGTATTGCATCCATCCTTACGCGACGAATCCCGGAATGCGAGGGAACAATATTATGGTCCCTGCTAACTGATGCAGATTTAGTTTCTTGAGCTCAGAACGGCTTCTGGGATGTTGAAGCCGCAGTTCAAATTGGTTCAATTCTTGTTCGGAATCTCTGGTGCGTTGATAGGACGAGTGAACCTAACCCCGCGTCGAAAAAGGAAGGGGATTTAGTTCTAATGGGCGATTACCCGCCCGAGGCTTTTTTTGCACTCTTATTATCTATCAGTTATCGTTAAGAGTTCATCAAGTTTGATTTGCGCGGGGAATGCTCGAATTCGACCTTGTCGAAAGCAAACTACACCTGCAATTCCAGTCGAGAGTCAATTCAGTTTGTTCATCCCTCGCTCCGATGTTTCCTGAGCTTGCAGGAATTTCTTTGCGAATTCGAATGAAGAGGCTTCGCAGAGCGATCGCTGAATACGACTACCGATCATTTCGAATTGACATCGATCCCTCAAAGTTTGAACCTGATCCGAACAACCTGCTTCCCTCGGTCCTTGCGCACGAGACAATGCACGCCGTGCAGCACTTCGACAGAACGATCCCTTATGGGGAAAGATCTTGCGATCTTTACACGCTGGCAAGATTGCCGGACGACATGTTTCCGAGAACGAGAGATTTTTACGTCAAAGTGCCTCAGAAGATACTTTCTCAGCGCCCCGATTTGATCAGGATGACAGCGAAGGAAGCTCTTGACAATAGATCGAGAGGAATTAGAAATTATGTCGTATGGTTCGAGAGCGAATTGCGAAGAATTTCCAAAACGTTATTGAATTCGTAAGACAATGTCAATGCGAAACTTTGTTGGCAAGCCTTACTCGCATTTCCCAGGTCCTCTCAAATCCGTTCTTTCTGTATACACTTCTTCCCAGATGTGATGCGTGAAGCGAAATGATCTTGAATCCCTTTTTGTGCGACCACTTTTTCGCCTCAGTGATTATCATCGTAGCGACGCCCTTCCCTCTGTAGTTTCGTTCGGTGAACATCGACAGAATGTATGGAGCGTGAGTAGTGGGTGAACCAGGAAAGGGATGAACCTCTCGGAGCCAAACACAACCGCTTCCAACAATGTAACCGTCTTCAGTTTCAGCCAGGAATCCCACATACCTCTTAGCTTGCATCATGGACTTGACCCACTTTCTGTAAGCACGATCCCCGACTGAGTGTTGCCTCTTGTTGGGTTGCCATAATTCTTCGAACATCATGTGACGGTGGAGAACTAGTGTCTCAAGATCTTTCATTCTGGCTCGCCTGACTATAATCTTCGACGAGGGCAGTTCGACTCGGAAATTCTAGATGCTCTCGAGGATTTATTCTTGATCGTTCTTTATGTAGGAGTTCCCATTGATTCATTAAGAAGAAATTTTTCTGCGTTTCTACACACGTGAGCACTTTTTGGCCGAAGAGCTACGTTCAAGCTCTGTAAGATCAGAAGAGCTTGAAACGAGCTGAACGGAGCTCAGGAAGCTCAGTTCTAATTGAACGATCAACTTTGAGACGCATGGATCGGGAAGAGCAGAAATAGAACTGTGCTAAGGATATCAGTTCATTATTTTGGAAAGAGAACTTACTCGGAAACGTTGACCTGTCGGATCTTCAGTGAGTCAGTCAGGATTTTGGGAGAGATTCCCATTACTGCGTTCGAACTGCCTGCAGCGGCCCAAACTTTCGTAAATCGAAAAAGGGATTCATCGGCCATGACGGAGACTCCGCTCCTGTGAGGAAAAGGCGGTACTCCACCAATCGAGTATCCGGTCGATTCCTTCACTTCGTCCGCATTCATCTTTCTCAGATACACCTTGGATATTTCGACAGTCTGCGCGAGCTTTTCGCTACTCACTCGCTTGTCACCAGACAGGACGACTAAAGCAGGAGCCGGAGGATCTGAACTCGAGATGAGGAATGCAATCGTCTTCGCAATCTCCGCTATTGTGCAGCCCAGAGCGCTCGCAGCGAGTGCCGAAGTCTTTGTACTTTCTGGAGCAAGAACGACAATTTCTGCGTCGATCTTCTGATCTCGCACGAATGTCCGCACTGATTCTATGCCAGTTTGAGAATCAAGGCTCAAGAATCTCTTGATTCGGACTTATTTCGGATTTGATAAGATTTCATCCTGGATTGTTGCTTGAGAAAGGTAGGAAAACTTTACACAAAATTCTTTAGGTCGGGCCCTTCTTCTTACCGCAGTAGAACTTTTTCATGACAATGGAAATAGACGATGATCAAAACTCACGGTTTGTAAGGCGGCTTGCACTAAAAGTGAAGGAGGGTCAGAGGGAAGGTTTTCTTTCAGCTGTCGGAGATCAAGTAATTCCCAGAACAAAAAACTTCCATGGAATGAGACGAATGTATCTTCTCAATTCCGATGTCTCTCCTACCGACTTTGTTATGCTCTCGTTCTGGAATGATAAGAAGGATGCAGAATCGTACCAGAGTTCAGACACATTCGTCGCGAATTCAAATACAATGAGGGAATTCTTGGAATCAGACCCTCTGCTCTCACAATACCATATCGAGGCACATCATGTCAACTCAGATGAACTTGTCCCTCCGAAGGCGTCCCTGGGACAAAACAAGGTCAAAAAAGCAAGTCCGAAGAGACAAGCGCGTCGCAAGTCTTCGTCAAAGAAGAAGAGTAGGAAACGTTAGCTTTCGCATGACTTTGCTGAATCTAGTAGAGATTTGGGAGCGTTTTCGGAAAACGGTAAATTAGGCTCACAAAGAATGGTCATTCGGGACCAAATCTGTGAGCCGCCATTCATCTTCATGCTAGATTCGTTAAAAGAAAGGAAGCGATTGAAGGTAATTATGAAAAAAACACAGTCGGTGGGAGTGCGTTTCTCCTCGAGCGGAGTAGTCATATCTTCGAAGGCACTTGTAGCCGTAGTCGCTGTTGTCGCGCTTTTGCTGGCGCTGACTCTTGTGGGTTTCTCCAGCTCCTCTACTTCCTCCCCAACCACCACCGTCACAACTACCCAGACCATTTCAAACGCATTTACAAAAACTATTAGCGTTGGAGGTGGAAACCAAAGCAATCTTGGAATTAATCCAGAACAGATCTATTCAAAGGCGAATGAAAGTCTGGTTACCTTACAGGGCACCCAGGTAACAAACAACGGTTTCGGCGCAGTTCCTGAGGTTGTGCTTGGATCGGGGTTCGTCGTAAACTCTTCAAACACCTATTATATCGTGACGAACTACCATGTCGCAGGTGCGACCTCCAATCTTACGGTGACTTTTACTGACGGCGATTCGTATTCCGCGAAAGTTATCGGATCAGACCCCTACAGCGACCTCGCGGTTGTTTCAGCGTCAGCTGTCCCAGCTACTGAATATCATCCGCTTACTCTGGTTTCTTCATCCTCTCTCGTGGTTGGTCAGTATGTCCTTGCCATAGGAAATCCCTTCGGGCTTTCAGGTTCAATGACCTTTGGAATTATCAGCCAGCTCGGAAGAACAATCCAAGATCCGACAGCTGGGAATTTCAGCATCGCGGGCGCGATTCAGTTTAGCGCCCCGATAAATCCGGGTAACTCGGGCGGTGTACTTCTGGATAGCAATGGATTCGTAGTTGGAATTACAACGGCCGTCGTAAGCGGATCACAGGGAGTTGGGTTTGCGATCCCCTCGGACACCATAATTAGAGAGCTGCCCTATCTGATATCGGTTGGTGCTTACAATCTTCATTCGTATCTTGGCATTGGTGGGATCGACATGAGCTATCAACTGGCGAATGCGTCCGGTACAAAGATTACCTATGGAGTACTGCTTGATTCGGTTGTCCCCGGAGGACCTTCTGCTAACGGGGGCTTGAGAGCAGGGAACAAAACTGTGACTGTAGACGGCACTCCCTATCCCGTGGGCGGCGATATTATCATCTCGATCAACGGAACCAAAATAATCAACAACGACGCCCTCGCGTCATATCTCGTGGATTACACTATCCCCGGACAAACTGTAGTCTTGGGAATCATCAGAAATGGAGTCTCAACAAGCGTGAACGTAGTGCTCGGGACCCGCCCCACGTTGAGCTAGTGGATGCCCGCGAAGGAAAATCGATTTCAGTCTAACTGCCGAAAACGACTTTGTCTTTCTGCGACTTTGGTTTTCGCAAAAGACTGTAAAGAAGTGCCTTTTGTACGTGCAATCTGTTCTCGGCTTCCTGCCAGACGACAGATTGCAGTCCATCAATCACTGAGGCAGTGACTTCCTCGCCTCTGTGAGCCGGAAGACAGTGCATGAAGATTGCATCCGGCTTTGCGAGTGACATCAACGATTCATTTACCTGGTACTCCGGGAGAAAATTCTTTAGTCTCTCCTCCTTCTCCTGGTCCTCGCCCATTGAGACAAACGTGTCGGTCATAATGACATCTGCATTTCTCGCAGCTTCCTTCGCGGACTCGACGACCTCGATCCTGGATCCGCTGAATCGCGATTGGTTGTTCGCCTTGTCAAGCGCCTGAGGTAAAGGACTGTACTTCTTCGGACATGCGACAGTCATGTTTGCGCCCGAAAGGGCAGCGCCGATCAGAAGTGAATTGCACACATTATTGCCGTCGCCTATCCAAGTGATGTCAAGACCCTTGAGTTTTTTCTTGATTTGCTTCATTGTGAGAAAGTCGGCGAGAGCCTGGCACGGATGATAGAGATCAGAAAGAGCGTTAATGACTGGAATGTTTGAGGCAGCGGAGAATTTCTCCAATGTCTCGTGAGAATTGACACGGGCAGCGATTGCCTGGCAGAATACTGAAAGTACTCTGGCCGTATCCTCGGGAGTTTCTCCACGAGAGACCTGCATATCTCTGGAGTTCAGGACCACCGCGTGACCTCCTAGTTCAAACATCCCAACTTCAAAGGAAACACGAGTACGCGTGCTCGGTTTTTCAAACAAAAGAGCAAGAGAAGTTCCCGGTATTTGATGAACGAATTTTCTCTGCGCGCGTTCGGTCTTTAGGATTTCAGCAAGGTGAAGAATGGAGCGGAATTCCGAAGACGATAGCTCATCCAGTGACAGAAGATCTTTGGAGAAACTCGAGCGAAGATCGGATGCCTGGGTCGTCATTTGAGAATTACTCCTTTTTGGTGTTTCTTTGTTTTCAATCGACATTCAGAGATCAGGTCTGTTAGGGAGGAAAATGTTCTCGCTACTTCGTCCATCCTGATCACGATTATTGTATCGGTGAAACAGCTTACAGTGTCCTCGATGTTAACGTGGTTTTCTGCAATTTTAGTATAGATAGACAATACGACTCCTGGCGTACGCACGATTTCTGTTGGGCTGTGAACAATTATAGCAGCTAAATCAGATTGCTCGTCAAGGACATCGTCATCGTTAAATTTCTTGTGAATCTCTTCCAGTAGTTTCTGGTCGAAAATCATGGTTATCGCAGCGTTGCTCTCGGAGACCTGCAGAAACTCCTCTTGATAGCTCGCCATCACATTCCTGGCAGATTCAAGTGCCCTCTTGCTCTTGTCCAGATTCAATTTCGCGACATCGGTTCTTACGTTGACAACACTGCGGGCAAGGACTCCTTCGATGCCGCCCTCGCTGGATTGAAATCTTGGCTTTATTCTCTTGACAGAGGTTACGAGGGAATCGAAATTAACCTTGTGCCCTAAATCTTTCTCAACCTTCGGTTTTATCAGACGGGCGATCGCGGTATAATTGCCATACTTTCTACTGAGCGCATCTTGAAGCGAAAGATCGTTGTCTATGACTCCTTTCACCACTTTAGATATCGAAACGGCATTGACCAATACGGGTCATCACTGACTGTTACCGTTAATTGTGACCGGAAGTTATAAAAGCCTATTGCAAGGAATAATTCTGCGCGATTTAAGAAAAATTGGCCGATAAAGTGGTACTAGCTTATTCTGGAGGCTTGGATACTTCTGTTTCAATAAAATGGATCAAGGAGAAATATGGACTGGACGTCGTTACCTGTACTGTAGATGTTGGCCAGCAGGAAGATCTTTCCGGAATTGGAGAGCGAGCTAGAGAGATCGGTGCCGTTAATCACTATCAATTAGACGCGAAAGACGAGTTCGCCAAGGATTTTGTGTTCCCGAGCATAAAGACAAACAGTCTATACGAAGGATCATATCCTCTTGGCACGGCGCTTGCTCGTCCGCTGCTCGCCGAAAAGCTCGTCAATGTAGCGGAAAAAGAGGGAGCGGTCGCAGTTGCACACGGGTGCACAGGAAAGGGAAACGACCAGGTACGCTTTGATGTGACGGTTAAGGCGATGAATCCTGATCTCAAAATCATCGCACCGGTAAGGGAATGGAACATGAATCGTGAAGATGAGATAAAGTATGCTCAGAAAAATCACATACCGATTAAGGTTAGTAACTCCATCTTCTCGATAGACCAGAATCTCTGGGGCCGCTCTATAGAATCTGGGCCGCTGGAAGATCCGTTTGTTGAACCACCTGAGGAAGCGTTCGAGTGGTGTGTCCCAGCGAAAAATGCACCAGACAAGGCAGAGTATCTCGAGATT